>JBFWIL010000013.1:0-20138 GCA_050256015.1 Mangrovibacterium sp.
TTTAGATTTCCGGAAATTGGCTCGTTGCTTTGTTCTGTAAATGCTACTTAGTTCTGAAATTAACGAACTAAAAAGATAAAATTTTATTATTCTTTCCTGTATTCTGTTTTTAGTTCATCAAGCCTGTTAATAAAAAAGTCCATTCCTTTTGAAATATTCTTCAGGAACATGGCTTCGCGTGAATACGGGTCTTTTTTCAGGCTGATTATCTGACTGACGACATCCTGACTCTTCCTGATCTTTTTCCCTACTTCATCTATTATTTCATCAAATTCCATGAAAATAAAACGGAAATAGCGTTTCCGGTCGCCCGGGTGAGTCACATACTCGAGAGCACCCCGCAACTCCAGGTTCTTCAGTGCGGTGCTGACTGAGCTTTTGCTCATCCGCATTTCCTTTACGATCTCATCAAAGGTATATTCTTCCTTGTCCATCACCATCAGCATACCCATGATACGGGCTGCCGCCGGCTGGTAACCATCCCGCTCGTTCTGAATGCCGATGTATTCGATCAGTTCTTTTTGTTTTTTTATTCTCGCTGATTCTTCCATGTAAAATTTCTTTTGCTTAAAGATAGTTTTTTTTGTTCTAAATATTAAGAACTATCCGAATTTTTTTTTGGAGGACTTACCGGGTTCGGAAATTTACGGAAGGCTTTTTTCTCACAGGCTTGTTCAGGAGCAAAAATATCCTGCAATTTTGTACCTTTAGCAATGCATTACAGCAAATAAAAAAACCGAATGATCCGGACCTTTATAAAAATAAGTCTGGTTTTGCTGATTATTGTTGCCTTACCTATGGGATTTTACCTGATACGGGAATATTCTGCCCTGACCAAAAACGAAAAAATGGTTGAGCGGGTGTTTTCCACACAACTGGAGTCAATCCTGTTTGCGGTGAATCAATATTCGGAAAACGTGTTAAAACAGTGGAGCCAGACACTCGATCAGCCTGTTGTCATTGAAGGAGAGCTGATGCATTCGTTGATGATGAACCTGTTCCGGAATAACCAGGCTATTTGTGGGATCCGTTTTCTGGACCCGGATGGCCGCCGGGTGCTAACAGGGCTGGGCCGCCCCGGTGATACGGTCAGCTTTTCCGGATGGCCTGCCGGTGAACAGGTCAGGGTGATGCGCGAGTTCCTGCAGAACAATTATCAGCGTATTGAGGCTGAACCGGCCGGTGATCAGGTGGTCTACTGTTTCCTTCCTGCCAGCGGCCGGGGTAAAGTGGTTTGTCAGCTAAAGGTCAATATGAGAACGTTCGTCACCCAGAATCTTCGTCCGCAGATCCAGCAGATCTCGCAGGATATCTTTTATGTCCGGATCCGCAATACGAAGAATGATAAATTGCTTTATGCAACCGACGAAGGGGCTGAAGCCGATTCCGCCCTTCAGACCGCAGTTATGTGGTACCTGCCTGATCATGAACTGGGGATCAGGCTGAAGGAGAAAACGGTTCGTGAGCTGGCCTCGGAACGTTCGCAGCGTGATAATTACCTGCTGGCGGGAATGAGTCTGATCGTTTTGCTGGGTTTTGTGTTTGTGGTGATGAATATCCGGAAGGAGATCCGGCTGGCCGAAATGAAATCGGAGTTTGTATCGAATGTTTCCCATGAAATCCGTACTCCTCTGGCTCTTATCAGCATGTACGCGGAAACTCTCCTGCTGAAGAGAATTTCCGGTCCGAAGAAACAGGAGGAGTATCTGCGTTCCGTACAACATGAAAGTTTGCGTCTTGCCGATATGGTGAACAGGATACTCGATTTTTCCCGGCTGGAAAAAAACAAACGCTTGTATGTTTTTAAACTCCTCGATCTTGGGATGTTTATTCCGGAAGTTCTCCGGACACTTGATTTCCGGATAAAAAGTGCCGGCGTAAGCTGCAGCTTTCAGCCGGGAAAAGGCGAATTCTCTGTCTGGGCTGATGCCGGTGCCGTGAAAGATGTGCTGGTTAACCTGATTGACAATGCCCTGAAATATACGCTTGAAAAGGAACCAAAGCTGATCATCAGGCTCTGGGGCCGGCACGATAATATTTATGTGGAGGTCGAAGATAATGGGATCGGTATTTCTGCCCGTCACCAGAAATATATTTTTAACCAGTTTTACCGGGTAACCGATGGAGATCTGGCGCACCGGGCCAAGGGAACCGGACTCGGACTGAACCTGGTGAAACGTATTATGAAGGCTCACAACGGTTCGGTGTCTGTCTCCAGCTGTCCGGGAGAAGGCAGTACCTTTATTCTTAAATTTCCCCGAAAACAAAAGCGATATGTTTAAAATACTTATTGTTGAAGACGAACAGGCTATGCTCACCGGCCTGCGTGACAATCTTGAGTTTGAAGGTTATGAAGTGTATACGGCCGCCCGGGGGGACGACGGACTGAAACGGATGCTGAAACACAGTTATGACCTGGTGCTGCTTGATGTGATGCTTCCCGGCATGTCGGGTTTTGACGTCTGCAGGGAAATGCGGTCGCGGGGAATCGATACTCCGGTGATTTTGCTTACTGCCCGGGGGGAAGAACTGGACCGGGTTCTTGGCCTGGAACTGGGAGCTGACGATTATGTGACCAAGCCTTTCAGTTTGCGTGAGCTGCTGGCCCGTATCAAATCCATCCTCCGGCGTACGGCAGGTGCAGGCCTCCGTGACAGTCTCGTCCAAATCGGGAGGCTCAGCGTTTCCTTTGAAGCCTATGAGGCTTTTTGTGACGGGCAGCCAGTAAAAATGTCGCATCGCGAGTTTGAGATTCTTCATTTGTTGTACCGCTATGCCGGGAAGATTGTGGGGCGTGATGATTTTCTCGATCAGGTTTGGGGAATGGATTACCAGCCTTCTGCGCGTACCGTGGACAATTTTATTGTAAGCCTCCGGCAGAAAATTGACGCTCCGGGTGCCCAGCATATTGTCACCGTTCACGGGATTGGTTATAAACTGGTGTTTTAGCGCGACTTTTTACGGATTATGACAATTCCATGACAACTTCTGACATACGCTGATGTTTTTTTGACAGCCCTTTTACATTCCGGCCTTAGCTTTGCTGTATCAAAACAGTTCAAAAAAAGTAAAGCTATGAAACCAATTTTATCTGCATTGCTGATGATGCTCCTGTTTACCGGTGCTCGTGCAGGGAATGTTACGGAACAGGAGGCCCGCCTGGATCTTTCCCGTAAGGTACAGAACGTGTTTGAGGAAGAAATGCGTGAAACAAAAAATTATTTCTATCAGAATGATATTCGGATTATGCGGGAAGATGTTGAAATTATTTTTCTGGTTAACAACCAAAACCAGTTGGAAGTGGTCCGGGTGAAATGCCGGGATTGTAAGGCCGACGGACTGGTTAGGCATGTTTTTGCCGAACATCCTGTCCGGGCAAACGGATGTTTGCAGGGCAGAGTGCTCCGCATCCGGGTCGATTTGCGCTATAAAGCCTGGTAGAATCAGAGAAGAATAAGTAATTTGGGGCAGGATTATAATAGAAGCATAAATGCGTTTTTCAATTATTCACCTTTGTGTTTTAACGGGAATGCTGTCCGGTCTGCTGACTTTCAACACTACGGTGCTGAAGGCGGCAGACTGGCGTGTTCTGGCAGACCTTCGCGGAGCGTGGTCGTTTACCGTGGGAGATGATCCGGCCTGGTCTGATCCGGAAACCGTTACAGCCGACTGGGACCGTATGAACGTTCCGGGCCGTTGGGAAAATCATTATCCCGGCTATAACGGTTATGCCTGGTACCGTCGTTCTTTTAGTCTGCGTACACTGCCGGATCTTCCGGCCGTAACCTTGTTTCTGGGCTTTATTGACGATGTGGATGAGGTATTTGTTAATGGCCGGAAAATAGGACAAACCGGGACCTTCTTTCCGGCATACAAAACAGCTTATAATGTGGAGCGTTGCTACAGGGTTCCGGTTTCCCTGTTAAAGAAGTCGGGAAATGTGATCGCCGTGCGTGTTTATGATCAGGCTATGGAGGGAGGCATTGTCAGCGCCGGGAATTTCGGTTTTTACATGGATGCCGATCAGCTGTTGCTGGCTCTGGATCTTAGCGGAAACTGGAAATTCAGTACGGAGGACTTTGGCAACATGCATTCACCAAATTGTAACGATACGTATTGGAATGAATTAATTGTTCCCGGTATCTGGGAAAACCAGGGCTTTCCCGGTTATGACGGGAAGGCCTTTTACCGCAGGCGCTTTTCCCTGCCGGCTTTCCTTGCCCGTCAGGAACTCTATCTGGTGCTGGGCCGGATAGATGATTATGACCGGGTGTACCTGAACGGTATGCTGATCGGGCGTGTTGAAGAGCTGGACCAGTACTCCCGCTTCAGCAGGGGCGAGGCTTACCGTTTGTTCCGGATTTACCTGATTCCGGCTGACGTGCTACGGTCCAAGAATCTGGTTTCCCTGGAGATTACCGATACCGGAGGAGAAGGGGGAATCTATGAGGGACCGGTGGGACTGGCCGGCCGGGAAGTTGCGGAAAGACTAAGTGCGAAATACGCTAACGGCAGTATCGGGACCCGGAATTTTTCTTTCTGGGAGGAACTGCTGAAGTTGTTCAATGATAAGCGATGAAGAAGACAGAACCATACAGGAAGAGAAGTCAGGGAAGAGGAGTGAAGAGGCTTGTCCTGCTTGGATTGCTTGTGGTTCCGTTTGCTGCGCCTGCAGAGATGCCGTATCCGCTTAGTCTGAAAGGATACTGGAAATTCCGGATCGGTGACCGGGAACAGTGGGCTTTATGTGAAACGGACGATTCCGACTGGGCCCGTATTAAAGTGCCCGGCCGTTGGGAGGATGCCGGTTACCAGGGATACGACGGTTTTGCCTGGTACCGGACCCGGGTGGTTATCCCGGCCGGAATGAAATCCCCAAACCTGGTGTTGCAACTGGGATATGTTGACGATACCGATGAGGTTTTCTTTAACGGCCGGCGGATCGGCCGTTCGGGAACTTTTCCCCCGAATTACGTCTCGGCCTACAACGCGTTGCGAAAATATCCTATTCCCCAAGAACTGATCTGTTTCGGAACGGAAAATTTGATTGCCGTAAGAGTGTATGATTCCCATCTGGAGGGGGGAATTGTCTCCGGAGATCCGAAAATCTATGTAGACACATCCATCCCGCCTTTTGCCGTTAACCTGTCCGGCGAATGGTCGTTTAATCCCGGACAAAGTCCTGAACCGCAAAACGCAGTGAGCCTGTATGTTCCGGGAGCCTGGGAAAACCAGGGGTTTTACGGGTATGACGGTTACGCCGTTTATTTCCGCAGGGTTTATATTACGGAGAACCTGGCAAAACAACGTCTGGTACTGGTGGCCGGCCGGATCGATGATGTGGACCGGCTGGTGATTAACGGGAAAATTGTGGGACAGACCGGTGACTTTTCTGCTTACCGGCCGCAGACTATGTACCGGGAACTGCGGAATTATGTGTTGCCCCCGGGGACATGCAAAGCCGGGGAGGAAAACCTGATTGAAATACGGGTAAGGGATACCGGAGGGGAGGGAGGTATTTTGGAAGGTCCGGTGGGTATTATCAGTCAGGATGATTTCCGGCAATACTGGAAGGCAACCGGAAAATAATTACTTTTGCTGCGAACACGGAGTTTGCAGAAGCCGGAAAATTAAAAGCCGGCAAAAACGAACTTCTCGTAAGCTGGCAGCATGCGTTTGTTTTTTCAGAGGAATTTTAAACCGGACTGGTTTATTACGGGCATTGTGCTGATGATTCTGCTGGCCTGGCTGATTCCCGGGTTGGGAGCGGCGGGGAGCCGGGTTGAACTGAAGATGCTGATTCATTACGGCATCATGCTTTTGTTCTTCTTTTACGGGCTTAAGCTTAACCCGGCCGAACTGAACAAGGACCTTGGCAACTGGCGTCTTCATCTGCTTATTCAGACTATTACCTTTGTTGTATTCCCCGTGGTGGTTTTGCTCTTTCGGCCGTTTTTCAGGGGAACTGCCTCCGAGATCCTCTGGCTGGCAGTGTTTTTTCTGGCAACACTTCCCTCAACGGTTTCTTCGGCTGTGGTTATGGTGTCCATTGCCCGGGGGAATGTTCCCAGTGCCATTTTCAACGCCAGTATTTCCGGGGTAATCGGGATCCTGCTTACCCCGGCATGGATGGGACTCTTCCTTGAAAAACAGGCGGATGTATTTTCTTTTATCGGAGTATTGGGCGATCTGGTATCCCAGATTTTGCTTCCGGTGTGTGCCGGATTGTCTCTGCATGGCTATTTGGGAAACTGGACCAGAAAAAACAGCAGGTATATCGGGCTGTTCGACCGTTCGGTAATTCTTTCCATTGTTTACAACAGTTTCAGTGATTCATTTATCCACGGCGTCTTCACCAGCATCGGAGCCTGTGAGTTAATTATACTCGGGAGCTGCGTCATTGCCCTCTTCTTCCTGATCTATGGCGGAACCGGACTGTTTGTGCGGGCTATGCATTTTAACAGGGAAGACGGAATTACCATATTGTTCTGCGGATCCAAAAAGTCGCTGATACACGGATCGGTTTTTTCCAGTGTATTGCTGGCCGGAACACCGTACACCAGCCTGTTCCTGGTTCCCATCATGATTTATCATGCTTTTCAGCTGTTCTTTATCAGCCTGGTAGCACACCGGAAGGGAATGGAACAGCCAGATTTAATGTTGTGATCCGGATAACCTGATCCGGAAGCAGGGAGGAGCATCGGGAAGAGAGAATGTGTGGGGTGTTTATTGGATTTCAAACGATAATTCTCTAAAATTGTATTACTGTTTCTATGAAGATTTTACAGAGAGCATGTATGACGGAAGTTAATCCCACTCAGGATAAGATGCTTGTATCAGCACTCAGAAAGAATAATCCGAAGGCTTTTGATGCGTTGTTCCGTAAATACGCACAATCTTTATACCTGTTTGTTTACAGCATCCTGAAAGATGACTTTGAGGCAGAAGAAGCCGTACAGTCCATTTTTATGAAAATTTGGGAGAAACGTCATGCCCTGAACTCGGATCTTTCCTTTAAATCTTACCTTTTTACTATTGCGTTGAATATCACCAGAAAGTATTACCGGAAAAAAGCCCTGGAATTGCGCTACAAACAGGAGCTGGCTATTGAGTTGCAGGCCGGTTCCGAATCTGAACTTACGGTAATGGAATACCGCAGTTTACTGGATTATGTGGAAGAGTTGATCGGGAAACTTACTCCGGCGAGAAGGGAAATTTTTCTGCTCAGCAAAAAAGAAGGACTTAAAAATGCAGAGATTGCCCGTAAGTTGAAGATATCCGAACAAACGGTTAAAAATCAGCTTACTAAAGCCCGCTCTTTTTTACTTTCCCAGGCGGAAAAAGACGGCAGGGACAGCCTGATGCTGTTTTTTATGTTTTTTAACATGAATTAATCCGGTCTGGACCATGGTACCATTTGCTTTATCGGGGATAATAGAACCGAGAAAGCAATTGAAATATGGGGTTTAGAGCTGAAATCGTGAAAAAATTCCTGGCAGGGCGATTCTCCCTGGAAGAGAAGGAAAGGGTAGATGCGTATTTCCTGGAAGACAGGTATACCCGGGATGTGGACCGTGTGCTGGAAGAATACTGGGATGAACTTACCGGTAAAAAAAGTCTGTCTGTAAAAAAGCTGGACCATATTCTGGACCGAATAGTTCATCATATTCATCTGGACTCGGTCCGGAGAGCCGGACCGTTTCGTATACTATGGCAGACCTGGTCAAGAGTAGCTGCCGTATTGCTTTTACCGGTTCTTTTGCTGAGCGGGCATTTTCTTCTGCATAATCATTCCGGAGAAAAAGAGAGCTGGGTGGAAGTTCATTCCCCTTATGGAAGCAGGGTGCAGTTTTCTCTCCCAGACGGTTCAACGGGCTGGTTGAACGGAGGATCTGTAATTTGTTATCCGGCACAGTTTGAACGTACCCGCACTGTTCGTCTCGAAGGAGAGGCCTTTTTTGAGGTGGTGAAGAATCCTTCTTTTCCTTTTTTGGTTTCCCTTAAGGGTATGGATATCCGGGTGGTGGGAACCTCTTTTAACGTGGTGGCTTATGCTCAGGATTCCATTACCGAGGTAACCGTGGCTTCGGGAAAAGTTCAGGTAAAAGGAAAGGATCTGGCCTTTCAGGAAAAGCTTCTTCCTTCAGAACATCTTGAGGTTAATCTGCAACGAAAGCGGGTGAGCAAGTCGGTTGTCGATGTGGAGAGTTATATCTCCTGGAAAAACGGCAAGCTTGTTTTCCGGAATGAACAGCTGGATGATGTGATGCGGAAGGTTGCCCGTTATTATAATGCAGATGTGGAAATTGCTCCGGAAGTGAGCCGGGAGCAGTCTTTCCGGGCTATATTGGAAGACGAAGCGCTGGCAGAAGTACTCCGGTATATGGAGTTGACCATGCCCATAAGCTGTTCCGTCCGGGAAAGAGGGCCGACGCCCGAAGGTACGGTGTCAAAACGAAAGATTATTATAAATAATGCGATAAAATAGTGAATGCCTATGTAACACTGTTTGTAACGAATGTGTTTGTAAAAAAACAAGGAAGCGCTGTCAACACTTCCCTGTCAGCTTGTGAGTCTTAAACATGTAATAACTCAGTAAAAACTCAAATTTATGAAAAAAAAACATGAAAAAGGGGAGGGCATGCCCAATCCTTTGCTAAATTTTTTGCGCATGATGAAATTAATTGTACTGCTTATCTTTCTGGGGCTGGTACAGGTCAATGCCTCGGATTTGTATGCGCAGAAGAATCTGCTTTCCGTCAATTCAGAAAATGAACGGATTGAATCTATTCTTCTGGATATAGAGAATCATTCGAACTATAAGTTTATTTACAACAAATCGGAGATCGATGTGGAGGCTTTGAAAAGCATCCGGATGAATGACAAACCGATTGTGGAAGTTCTGGATCAGTTGTTTGATGGAGAAAACATCAAATACACTTTTTATGACAAACAGGTAATTCTTACCAAAGCCGGATCAACAGGGCTGATTCAGCAGCCTGCCCGGAATATTTCCGGTACGGTGAAGGGAACCGACGGATTTCCGGTTCCGGGAGCAACCGTTGTGGTGAAAGGCACTTCAAACGGGACCATAACTGATATGGACGGGAACTATACCCTGGGAAATGTTTCTCCCGATGCGGTATTGCAATTTTCCTTTGTGGGTATGAAAATGCAGGAGATTCCGGTTTCCGGCAGGCAGCAGATCAATGTGGTGCTGGAGCAGGAGACCATCGGGCTGGAAGAAGTTGTGGCTATTGGTTACGGAACGGTTAAGAAACGTGATATTACCGGTTCCGTGGCTTCGGTTGGCGGAGACAAGCTGGCTGCCGTGCCGGTGAGTAATGTGGCCCAGGCTCTGAAAGGCCGGTTGCCCGGGGTTAATGTGGTTTCCCAGGACGGCCGTCCCGATGCCGAGATCTCTATCCGTGTGCGCGGGGGCGGTTCGGTGTCCCAAAGCAATGAGCCTCTGCTTATTGTTGACGGATTTCCGGTCAGCTCGCTGAGCGACATTCCGGCTGCCCAGATCGAAAGCATTGACGTGCTTAAAGATGCTTCTTCAACAGCTATTTACGGGGCCCGTGGAGCCAACGGGGTTATTATTGTGACCACCAAAAGCGGCCGGACCGGTAAACTGACGGTGAGCTACGACGGGTATATGCAGTTTAACTCGCCGACCAAGTATCTGGAAACTATGAATGCCTATGATTATGTTGCCTACAACTGGGGTTATGCCGCTGCAATCGGAGACAACTATGCAGACGCCTGGGAACGGCTTTGGGGCATTGGGCGTTATGAAGATACCTACAACAATTCGGAAGGGATTGATCATTACAAAAATGTGGCTGCAAAAAACTTTTCCAAGGAAGCATATGACAATTCTTTCTCGCACAGCCACAACCTGAATGTTTCCAGCGGAAATGACAAGACCAAGTACATTTTTTCGCTCAACCATACCGACGATGACGGAATGAAAGTAAATTCCTGGTATCAGCGGACCAGCGTGTCGTTTAAACTGGATCAGAAAATCCGGGATAAGCTCGACTTTTCCGTGGATGCGCGTTTTACCAATGTAGACCAGGTGGGAGACGAAAGCACTACCAACGGCCGGGGGTCCATACTGTCCTCTTCCTACTGGTTCCGTCCCATTGCCACGGATGATGTGCTGGGCGAACTGGATGAGTCGGTCAATACCCAGCTGGGCATGTACACGGAGATCCTGCAGGATAATTACAATCCGGTAGCCCGGATGAAAGATTACCGTCCTTATTCGCGAAACCGTTCTTTGCGGGCCAATACTTCGCTGAGCTGGACTCCCGTTAAAGGTTTGACAGCCCGGTCTGAATTGGGACTTAGCACTTACTGGAACCGCGAAAAAACATGGTCGGGGGCGATTTACAATGACTATTACGAAGACGGGGTCAAGACCTATGGCGGGAATGCCTCCATTGAAAGTTCCGAAGGCTGGCACTTGCGCTGGGTGAACACGCTGAGCTATGAATTTCAGAACCTGGGGGAAGATCACAGCCTGACGCTGATGGCCGGACAGGAGGTTACCGACTCGGGTTCGGAAAGAATTGAGATCTGGGGAAATTATTTCCCGGCTTCTTTTGATGCCGACCGGGCTTTTGCCATGATGGACCAGCACCGCGAAACGGGCGAAGACGGAACCGTGTATTACGGATATGAGTCAAACACAGGCACGCCCG
The DNA here is from genome assembly GCA_050256015.1 of Mangrovibacterium sp. Lineage (GTDB taxonomy): Bacteria > Bacteroidota > Bacteroidia > Bacteroidales > Prolixibacteraceae > JBFWIL01. The sequence continues at coordinate 10,710 of JBFWIL010000013.1, forward strand.
ATCGTCTGGAATCTTACTTTGGCCGTGTCAATTATTCCTATAAGGGACGTTACCTGCTTACCGCCACTTTTCGCGCCGACGGCTCTTCCAAATTTGCACCTACCCATCGTTGGGGGTATTTCCCGGCAGGGGCAGTGGCTTGGAGGATGTCGGAAGAGGCATTCCTGAGCGATGTGCACTGGCTGGATAACCTGAAATTGCGGCTGTCTTACGGTACCGTGGGAAACGACGGGATTGATGCCAGTCTCTGGAAAATGAACTGGGAATCGGACGGACTGACCCGCTATTCGATCAACGAGCAACAGCAGTCGGCTTATGTTCCCGCATCGGAAACCATTGCCAATCCCGACCTGAAGTGGGAAACCACCACCACCCGCAATCTTGGTTTTGACTATGGATTTTTCAACAACCGGATTTACGGAACTCTTGATCTGTATAAGAATACCACGGAAGATCTGCTTATGCTGACTTCGGTGCCGGCATACACCGGTTTTTCCATGACTTATGAAAACATCGGGGAAACCAGCAACAAGGGTATTGAACTTGCCATTGGGGCCGACCTGGTTCGTTCGCGTGACTTTAACCTGATGGCCAGTGTTAATGTGAACATTAACCGGGGTGAAGTGGAGGAACTGGCCGAAGGTGTTGACGGATTGTACAGTACCCAGTGGGGATCGTCCATGACCCAGCCCAATACCGGCGATTACATTCTGCAGGAGGGAAAGGCCGTGGGGCAGGTTCGCGGCTATACCTATGACGGCTGGTATACTGAAGAAGATTTTAATTATGCCGACGGGGTGTATACGCTCAAAAGCGGTGTGGCTGATATCGGCTCCGGAATTATCGGGACGGTTTACGGAACCTCTTCCAATAAACCGGGAGGCCAGGTGGCTTATCCCGGGGTGATCAAGTACAAGGACATAAGCGGTCCCGACGGCTCTCCCGACGGAGTGGTCGATGAAAATGACGTGACTATTATCGGCGATATGAATCCGAAGCATACCGGCGGATTCAGCATCAGCGGAAATTACAAAAACATTGATTTTGGGCTGGATTTCAACTGGAGTTACGGAAACAAAATATACAATGCCAACTATCTGGCGGCCTTCTATGGCAGTAAGGAAGACGGCCTGTACCGGAACCGCCTGGATAAATTGTCTACGTCCTACAAAATTTATGACATTCAGAACGGTCAGCTTACCCGTGTCCACGAACCTTCAGACCTGAAGGCGCTTAACACGAATGCAACCACTTTCCTGCCCTATCACGAAAACCCGGTGTGTTCCACGCTTGGTATTGAAGACGGTTCCTATCTGCGGTTAAACACGGTTACCCTGGGCTATTCCTTATCCAAAAGGATCCTTTCCAGGCTTGGCCTGCAGAAAGTGCGCGTTTACGGTTCCGTTTACAATGCCTTTACCATTACGGGGTACGACGGCCTTGATCCGGAAGTCAATACGAATACAAGTCAGGGGAACGCCGAGTATCCGACTGTCGGTTTGGACTGGGGATCTTATCCGCGGGCACGGTCCTACACCCTTGGCGTAAACATTGAATTCTAATCTTTAATTAAACTGCTATGAAGAAAATTCTATATACCACACTGGCATTTATGCTGATCCTGTTTACCGCATGCCAGGACGACTACCTTGATGTGTCCTCGCCTTCGAGCGTGGACCAGGACTTTGTTTTTTCCTCGCCTGATGAGGCTTATAAGGTCGTTGTAGGTTGCTACAACATCTGGAGAGAATGCAATAACGGCTTATTCTATGATTTGGATGTGGTAGGTTCAGATGCCGAATATCATCCGGAGACTTACGATGCCCAGTTGCGGCATATCCCGGAAGGCTTGTATGCCTCGGAGATTTCCATTGATTATTCGAATGCGGTCGGAGCCTGGGAAGATCTGTACCAGGTGGCTAACCGGGCCAATATCATTATGGAGGCTATCGGAGAAAAGGATGAATATGTCAATGCGGTTGCTGAAGGGAAAGCCAATGACTGGACCCAGTTGTACGGAGAGGCAGCCGTGTTCCGGGCTTATGCCTATCATAACCTGATTCGCTATTTCGGGGATGTTCCTCATTTCAGTGTAGCCATTTATTCCACCTCACAAACCGACAGTACGGCCTGTACGTCACGTGACGAGATTTACGATTTTGAAATTTCTGAGCTGATGCGGGTTGAACCCCTGATGTACCGGCTTGGAGAAGGCGGGATCAACGCGGAACGGTTCTCCCGCACTTTTGCCCAGGGATTGATCGGGAAGATGGCCCTGTTTGCCGGAGGTTACAGCCTGCGCCGCACCGATTTTGATTACGGCAACGTAACTTTTGAGCAGATTGGCACGGAACGCTGGAACGCCAAGTATGTGCGTCGTACGGATTACCAGGATTATTACGAGATTGCCAAAACATACCTGGAGGCCTGTGTGTCCAATTCCGGATCAGCTTATCTGATCACCTCAGATGACCGGGGAGCCGGATTTAACAATCCTTTTCAGCGGAATTATCAGTACAATATGGATCTGGAGGTCAGTCCGGAATCCCTTTACGAGGTGGGGTGCACCCGGGCCCAGGGGAACAGCGAGCGGCCTTATGCCTTTGGCCGACCTTCGGGTGGCGGCAATTCCAATGCCTACCCGTGTAAAAATTACGGTCAGAGCCGTCTGCAGACCTCTTTCTACTACGGGGAATTTGATCCACTGGACATGCGCCGCGACGTAACAGCTACCGTAACGGCAAACTCGGGGAGCTGCTCGGAAAGATTGGTCTCTTTTGTTCCCGGTTCCCGGGAAAAAGGTGGTTTGCCCAACAACAAATGGGATGAAAGCCGGATGTCCGATCCGTATACGGCCAGTCGGCGTCAGTCGGGTGTTAACTGGCCCCAGATGCGGATGGCCGATGTGATCCTGATGCTGGCCGAGGTGTATGCGGAGTTGGGGCAGGACGGAGCTGCCCGCGAAGAGTTGAAAAAAGTACGCAGCCGGGCTTTTCCCGCTGAATACCAGCAGGACAAGGTTAACACTTATGTGGCCGGCCTGTCGGGTGATGCGCTGAAGGAAGCCATTCAGCAGGAACGCAAGTTTGAATTTGCCGGGGAGGGATTTCGCCGCTATGATCTGATCCGGACAGGGAAAATGCCCGAAAAGATCAAAGAAGTGCGCGATGAGCAGGAAGCCATGGTTAACGGATTGAAAACCCAAGGGTATTATACCTTTGAAAACGGAAATACTATTTCCAGTTACATCTGGGTAAAAGCAGTGAATGTGGCCGATCTTGGCATGAGCAACATGCTGACAACGCAGTGCGATGTGGATGAGAGTGATTCCACCTATCCGGTAAAATACCCCAGCTGGAGAGGGAATTGTGATCTTTGGGAAGATAATGGTTTTACTGCTTCATCGGGAGAAAGAAGCCTGGCCATTAAAGGACTGTTCCGCTATATCGATCCTGACGGTGCGGAAGCTGCAGCCTTGGAAGCCGAAGGTTATGAGAAAACCGTATGGGGAATCAACATTGTGAATAACGAAGACCAGTATACCAGCGACATTTTTAAGGGATACCCTGATGAGTTTTATACCGGCGGAGTTCCTCCGCGTTATTTGTTGCCCCTGTCTTCGGAAACCATTTCCAAGTCAAATGGGCTGATAGCCAACGGATATGGATTCTCGCAGCAGTAACCTGTTGCCTGTTGTGTTTTAGCCGGTCCGGGATGAGCGTACGGTTGTTTGTGCAAGTATACTCATCTTGTTATCCGATTCCGGTCAGCTGCCATTCCGGGAGCTGACCGTTTTTTTTTCTGATTTCTTCGGGGAAATGGGTTTGGTTGCCCGTAACCTTTATTAACTTCGTACCGGGATCAACTGGCTTAAGCCCATCGGAAATATTTCCGGCATGAAAGACCGGGGAGTAAGGTGAAAGCCGTCGGGAGCTGCAGTCAGGAACTGATAAGGTTTGCTGACCTAGCGTTTTGAAAAATACCCGAAAGGCTTGGGGGCCGATTAAACCAACAATTCCGTATTGAGATGATAAACCTATCTTTGATGTCCTGACGAAAATAAAATAATCTTAATACGAAGTCTTCACTCCGTTAAATTGAAAAAATAAAACAGATGAAGTCAAACATTAACCTATTAAAAATCAGACTGCAGCTTATTGCGTGTTTAAGTGTGGTCTTCGCTGTTTCATGCACAAATCCTTCGGGCCTTCAGTCCGAAGGAAACACGGACCAGACCTTCCAAAACCCGGTGCTGGGGGGCGATTATCCCGATCCGTCCGTTTTCCGGGACGGAAAGGATTATTACATGACCCATTCCTCTTTCGAGTATTATCCCGGACTGCTGGTCTGGCATTCCACCGACCTGGTTCACTGGACCCGGGTGTGCCATGCCCTGCACAAATATGTGGGTTCGGTCTGGGCTCCCGATTTTGTCAGGTACGGGGAAACCTATTACATATATTTTCCGGCGGGGGGAACAAACTGGGTGGTCACCGCCTCTTCTCCCGAAGGTCCCTGGTCTGATCCGGTAGACCTGAATTTGCCGGGATTCATTGATCCCGGCCATGTGGCCGATGCAGAAGGAAATCGGTACCTGTACCTGTCGAAAGGGTATATCATCCGGCTTACCGATGACGGGCTGGCTACCGTCGGGGAACCGGAGTATGTCTATGAAGGATGGGAGTTTCCCAAAAACTGGAGCACGGAATGCTTCTGCCTGGAGTCGCCCAAGTCGACCGTGAAGGACGGTTATTTTTATCTGACCGTAGCCGAAGGGGGTACAGCCGGACCGGCTACTTCGCATATGGTGGTCTCCGCCCGGGCCGCTTCACCTTTCGGCCCCTGGGAAAATTCGCCCTACAATCCGGTGGTACATACCGAAAGCCGGGATGAGTTCTGGTGGAGCCAGGGCCACGGTACCCTGGTGGATGATGTGGAAGGCCGGAGCTGGATTGTGTACCATGGCTATGAAAAGGGTTTTCATACGCTGGGAAGACAAACGCTGATGCTCCCGGTTGAATGGACCGATGATCACTGGTTCCGGGTTCCCGAAGGGGTGAAGAGCAGCGGACTGTTGGAGTTGCCTGCAGGAGAACCTTCGGAAGACGGAACCGGATTGTCTGACGATTTTTCCGGAGACCGGCCCGGTTTGCAGTGGCAGTTTTTCCGGGATTATGATCCGCAGCGGGCACGGGTGGTGGATGGCAGGCTGGTTTTTTCGGCCAAAGGAAGTTCTTTCGCAGATAGCTCGCCGCTGCTGGTTAATGCTTCCGGCCGCTGCTATGAGATTACTGCGGAATTTACCCTTGAGGAAGGCGTTACCGCAGGCCTTTGCCTCTATTACAACGAACAGGCCAATGTCCGGATAGCGGCGGATCAGTCGGTGTTTACGGTATATGTCAGGGAAAATGCCAAGATCCGCGAAAAGAATGTGCTGGGGAATCATGGTTATCTGCGGATTCTGAACGAAGACAACGAGGTAAGCTTTTACTTCAGCGCCAATGGCAGCAAATGGAGCCGTATAGAACGAAGCCTCGATGCCACCGGATACAATCATAATGTGTTCGGGGAGTTTTTGAGTTTGCGGGCCGGATTGTTTGCTTTCGGGGACGGAAAGGTGACCTTTGACCATTTTGTTTACCGGTCGCTTTAGTTTTTTATTCCTATTTTAGCAGATCTGATCTGCCGTGATCTATGAAACTGTACCTGATCATCCTGTTAATCCTGCTTGCCGGGATGGTTTCAGGCCGGAGCCGTTCTTCCTTCGAGCATTTTTCCGTGGAAGACGGGCTGGCCAATAACTCGGTGCGTGCCATTTTTCAGGACCGGGAAGGATTTCTTTGGTTCGGGACTCTAAACGGACTTTGCCGGTATGACGGACAACAGTTCCGGACTTTTGCCTTTGATCCGGGTAATCCGGCTTCTATAAGTGACAACAAGATCCGGAGCATTACCCAGGACGGAGCGGGCTATCTTTGGATTACCACCTACAACAACCATGTTCACCGTTTTGATTCCCGAACGGAAACCTTTGTTAATTTTCCGGGAGCTCTTGGGGAGCGGTTCGCAACATGCCAGGTCCGTTTTATCCGGGAGTCTTCGCCGGGAGTAAACTGGTTGGTCTTAAGCGGACAGGGGTGTGTCCGTGTCATTTCTTCTCCCGGCAGTCCGGATTTCCGGACAGACTGGTTTCGGGAGGGAAAAGAACTGCCTGCTGCGGATATTAATTTTATTTATCCCGGAGAAGGAGGACGGCTTTGGATAGGCACGGACCAGGGCTTGGTTTGTATGGAGAACGACAGAATATACCCGGGTAAGCCGGAAACTTTACGCATGTTTTTGCCGGCTTGCGGTGTAGTAAGTATGCTGGAGACAGACCGGGGCGTGTGGATCGGATGCCGGGATGGGTCAATCTTCCGGCTTACCGGCAATCAGCTTATACGGGTCCGGGAGAAGTCGAAAACAAGAAATCAGGACCGGCGCATCACTTTTCTGGTTTCCCTTCCGGGTCAGCGAATCTGTGCCGGAAGCAGCGAGGGACTGCTACTCATTCATGAAGAAACCGGTAGGCTGAGTTGCCTGAACAGCCGCAACAGCAATCTTCTTTCTGATCGGCTGCTTTCCTGTTATCCTGATCGTTACGGCGATTTGTGGCTGGTAACCGGTCTGAGGGGAGTGATTCGCTTTCAGCCGGAGTCAGATCGTTTTATCCATTATCCCCTGCATCCGGAAATCCGGCAGACCATACAGGAAGGAGAGAAACAGGTTTTCCGGGAAGACTGTAACGGGAAACTCTGGATTGGTATCTACGGAGGCGGATTATCATGCTTCAACAGGGAAACCGGGCAGTTTGAACAATTTCTTTACGAAGCGGATAACCCGGGAAGCCTTTCTTCCAATCTGGTTCTTTCCCTTTTTGAGGACCGCTCGGGCAACCTCTGGGCAGGTACATACAAGCGCGGACTGAACCGGATAAGTCTGCAGCAAGACAATTTCCGTTTCGCGGGCGAACGGAAGCGCAAGCGCGATTACAACAATGAGGTCCGTGCCTTGTTTTGCGACAGCAAAAACAGGATATGGACAGGAAATAAACGGGGGGAGCTTGTGGTTTACGACCGGGATATGAATCTGCTTTTTACCGGGAACGATCTGCCCGGGCTTGGTCCTGAAACCTTGGCTGCGGGTATTTATGCCTTTGAGGAAGATCGGGACCGTAATCTTTGGATAGGCACCAAGGGAAACGGAATCTTTGTGCTTAAAGAGCTGCAGGTTCTGGATGAAGGGCCGCCTTTTTCCGGCATATTAAATACGGAGCATTTTTTTTCCGGTAACGGACTGCCGGGCAGGCTTACTCATGATGATGTGTTCGATCTGCATGAGGACCGCTTTGGACAAATGTGGGTGGCCTTGTATCATGGAGGGATAAATGTGATCCGGAATCCGTTTCGGAAAGACCGGCAAATTTTGCAGTACAGGCATAATGAGGAAGACCGTTTCTCTCTGGTGGATAACCGTGTCCGTTGCCTGCTAGAGGATTTTCGGGGAAATATGTGGATCGGTACGGCAAACGGACTGAGTTTCCTTCCGGCCGACTATGTGCCGGCGCCGGGAAAGAAGTTTAGTTCCTGTGTCCGTTCGGACACGCCTGGGAGTTTGTCGAACAATGATATTATCAGCATTGCCCAGGATTCGAAAGATAATATCTGGATCTGTACTTACGGGGGCGGACTGAACCGGCTGAGTCCGGAAAGCAGGGAGCCTCCTTTTGCCTTTTTTCCGTTTACCGATAAAGAAGGACTTCCCGGCAACCTGGTGCTGGGAGTGGTGGAAGATCTGAGGAATAACCTCTGGATCAGCACCGATTTTGGTCTGTCCAAATTCCGGCCCGAAGATCAAAGCGTGGAGAATTTTTATGAAGCAGACGGGTTGCCGGAGAACTCCTTTTCGGAAAGTTCCGGGATACTGACTCCGTGCGGGAAAGTTGTTTTCGGGGATCTTTCAGGTATGATCTGGTTTGAGCCTGACTCCATCCGTAAATCACATAAACCGGTTCCGGTGGTGCTGACCGACCTGCTGGTCAGCGGGCAGCCCGATCCCGGATTGCTGCAGGAAGCCCGCAGTTTGCTTGGGGATACGCTGCGGACATTACAGCTGAAGCACAATGAGAATTTTCTGAGCTTTCAGTTTGCCGCTCTCGATTTTGGTTCTCCATCAAAAATACGCTACCGTTATAAGCTGGAACCCTACGAGGAAAACTGGAACCTGGCGGGTAAGCTGAACCAGGCTTTATACCGGGAGCTGGCTCCCGGTGATTACCTGTTCCGGCTCCGGGCTACCAACAGTGACGGACTTTGGGTTAATCCGGAACTTAAGCTCGGCCTTACCGTCGCCCCGCCACCCTGGAGAACGGGCTGGGCCTGCCTGTTTTATCTGCTGGTGGCCGGTGCATTGTTTCTTCTGGTCAGGCGTATTCTGCTTGAGCGAATACGGTTGAAACATGAAGTGGAGTATGCGAAAAGACTGTCGGAGGAAAAACTTCGGTTTTATACCAGCATTTCGCATGAATTTAAAACACCCCTGGCTCTGATTATCGGTCCCGTGGAAGATCTGCTGGCTTCGGCAGACTTGTCTCCGCTGTTGCAAAAACCCCTCCTGATGATCCGGCGAAATGCCTGCCGTCTGCTGGAGCTGATTGAACAGCTTATGGATTTCCGGAAAATACAAAAGGGTTTCTTTCGGGTTCATCCGGCAACCGGCGATCTGGTAAATTTTCTGAATGAAATATACCGGCTGTTTCTGCCTCTGGCGGAAAAACAGCAGATCTGTTTTGATTTTTCCACAGCTTTGCCGGAACTGGTGACGACCACCGATTTTAAACTGCTGGAGAAAATTGTTTTTAATTTGCTGTCCAATGCTTTCAAGCATACACCTGCCGGGAAGAAAATCAGTTTGCTGTTGTCGGCTAATCACGGAAATGCTCGTTATCAGATCGCCGTCAAAGATGAGGGCGAAGGCATACCGGAAGCCGACATGATGTGTCTTTTTGAGCGTTTCAGCCTGTCCAATGCTTCCCGGTGGAAAGAGGAATCGGGAACCGGTGTGGGACTGTCGCTGGCCAGGGAACTGACCGGTTTGCTCGAAGGGAGTATTGATGTGAGCAGCACACCTGGCCAGGGAAGTTGTTTTACCGTTGATTTTCCGGTATGCCGGGAACCTGCATCCGCCCAGCCCGAAACTCACCCCGAAACAGCTTACACCCGGAAATATACTCTTCGGGAAGCAAGTATGTCCGCCTTAAATCCGGAGACCCGAAAAAAAAACCCGGCAAAAAGGGAAACCGTTCTGGTGGTGGAAGATCATCCAGAGCTGAGTGACAATCTGGCGGAACAGCTTTCGGATAAATACCGGGAGCTGCAGGCAGTTAACGGA
>JBFWIL010000014.1:0-20104 GCA_050256015.1 Mangrovibacterium sp.
TAATTACACGAAAGCAGATTATTTGAAAGTCATCGAACAATTTGAGTCGGACAAGAAGTTTGAAAACCTGAAAGGATATCTGAAAAAACTTTGGGATTACGGCGATGGTAGTTTATTGTCTGATGAACGGTATCAATATATTCGTTCCAAGATCCTGTACAGGATCTTGGAGAAGAAGAGAGAAAAAGGGAAAGGAGTTTTTGTTCGTCTTCTTCATTCGTTAAACAGGATAGCTGCGTTTTTGCTCATTCCATTATTTCTGGCATCGGCTTATTTCTTCTTTCAGTGGAGGGACGTTGTTGACGGCAGGGAAGGGTATGCCGAGATCCATTGTCCTCCGGGGGCCCGTACCAAATTCAATTTACCTGACGGAACAATTGGCTGGCTGAACAGTAATTCTTTCCTGAAATACCCGGTACAGTTTATGCATAACAGGCAGGTTGATCTGACCGGGGAAGCTTATTTTGATGTGAAAGAAAACAAATGTTCTCCTTTTACGGTGAATGCCGGAGAAATAAATGTTCAGGTGCTGGGGACGCATTTTAATGTCATGGCCTATCCCGATGACGAGCGGGTTGAAGTTACGCTGGAGGAAGGATCTGTTAAAGTTATCCGAACAGGAACAAACCGGCTTGCATGGCTCAAGCCGGACCAGCGGTTTATCTTTTACAGGAATAAGAATAAGGAATCTGTTGTCACGGGCAATCCCCGTTATTTTACTTCCTGGAAAGAAGGTTTCCTGGTATTCCGGAATGTGCCTTTTTCTGAAGTGGCTTCCCGTCTTGGCCGTTGGTATAATTCGGAAATTATTATCCAGGATGAGCGGTTGAATGATTTACCTTACCGGGCTACATTTAAGGATGAACCGCTGGAACGGGTCCTCTCATTGTTGTCTATGAGCGCTCCGATCAATTACCGGATCATAGACTCCAAAACAGGGAAGGATGGAATTTATGAAAAACAAAAAGTGATTATTAGCTATAAGTACTAAAAAACGGGACCGTGCTGGTACCACTGTCCCGTTTATACATTTAACACGATGTTTAACCTGTTAAACGATTTGAATTTATGAAAAAAAACTCAATCAACAAGGCTATTGCTCATAGTCTTAAAAAAAAGTTCCGGATTATGCGTTTGACATTATTCTTTTTCCTGGTCGGTATCTCGCAAATTTTTGCTACTGACCTTTATTCGCAACAGACCAAACTGAGCTTGTCTGTGTCAAACACACGTTTGGCAAATGTGCTTGATGAAATTGAAAAACAGTCTGAATTTTATTTTTTATTTAATCAGAAAGACATTGATCTCGACCGGTTGGTCAATGTATCCTTAACAGATAAAAAAATAAGTGAAGTACTGGATGTTGTCTTTAGCGGTACGGAGGTGAGGTATATCATCAGTGACCGTCAGATTGTGCTTATTTCGGAAGACCGGAAAGCGGATTTCTCTGCCGGTCAGCAAAAACGGACAGTATCCGGCAAAGTTACGGATCAGGAAGGGCAGGCTTTGCCGGGTGTAACGGTTGTGGTAAAAAACACATCTTTCGGGGCAATCACTGACTCCGAAGGCAGATATGAGCTGGAAGTGCCGGCTGGTGAAAATCAGCTGGTGTTCTCTTTTATCGGGATGAAAACAACTGAAGAATTTATTGGCCCCCGTACGGAGATCAATGTTTCCCTGGAGTCTGATATTATTGGTTTGGAGGAAGTTGTGGCTGTAGGTTACGGAACCCAGCGAAAAGGCGATATTACCGGTTCTATTGTTTCGGTCTCTGCCGACGACATACAGGAATTGCCGGTGATAGATGCCGGAGCCGCTCTTCAGGGCAGGGCTTCCGGAGTAATGGCCATGTCAACCGGACAAAGACCAGGCGAGAATGTGACTATCCGGATCCGTGGTCGCAGATCCTTAACGGCATCAAATGAGCCGCTCTATGTTGTTGACGGTATTCCTTACGAGGGGAATATCAACGATATCAATCCCCGGGATATCAAGTCAATGGAGATCCTGAAAGATGCTTCGGCAACGGCTATTTACGGTTCCAGGGGAGCAAATGGCGTGATCCTTATTACAACCTTCCGGGGAGGCAACATGCCTACAACTGTTTCATACAACGGATATTACGGAATAACCTCCTCTTTGGGCGAACCCGATATGATGAACGGTGAAGAATTTATCCGGCTAAAAGAGGTGGCAGGTCGTGATTTTACAACGGAAGAACTTGATGCGATTGAAAGAGGGGTTTCCACTGACTGGGTCGATCTGATCATTGATCACGGGTATAAGCAAAGCCACCAGCTGGGCGTGCGGGGAGGTAATTCAAAAACAGCCTTTGCCCTTTCTGCCAATTTGTATGATGAAGAGGGAATCATCAAGGTACAGGATTTTACCCGGAAAACATTACGGATAAACCTGGACCACCATGTGTCTGACCGGATCCGGGTAGGTACCTCAACCCAGCTTTCCGATCAGGAGCAGAATTATGGCCTTTCGGACGAGGATAACAATCCTTATGCCAAGGCGGTGAGCGTAACACCACTATCTGAACCATACGATAGCGAGGGGAACATGATCTATCAGTTAGGAGGAGATACGTTTGGCTGGAATCCCCTGGCCGATCTGGTTGACGGTGCTTATGTCGATGAACGGACAAGGCTTCGGGTTTTTTCTAATTTGTATGTGGAAGTCGATATTCTTGAGAATCTGAATTACCGGATGAATTATGGTCTCGATTACCAGAAATACAGAAGGGGCTTGTTCGAGGGGAGCTTGTCTTCAGCCAGGCAATACAGCAGTCCAAGGGCTATGAAGGAGCACGAGGAAACGACCATAAATACGTTTGAGAACATTTTTACCTATTCAAAAGAGTTTAGTCAAAACCATAAACTGAAAGCCACCGGCTTGTTCAGTATCCAGGAGTCCGACTATGAAATGACGATGATCGATGTTGAGGATCTTCCATACGAGCACCAGTCTTTTCATAATCTTTCAACTGCCGAAACGGTTCTCGATTATGATTCGGATAAACAGGAATGGGGCATTATGTCGTTTATGGGCCGTATCAATTATGACCTGATGGATAAATACCTGTTCACGTTTACAGGCCGTTATGACGGATCATCGAGATTGTCGGAAGATAAAAGATGGGGGTTCTTTCCTTCTGCCGCATTCCTGTGGAAAATAAGCAATGAAAATTTCATGTCCGCTCAGAACCTGTTTTCCAACCTGAATCTCCGGCTCAGTTACGGGGTCACGGGCAATACCGCTGTTGATCCGTACCAGACGAAAGGAAGCCTGACAAGAACCACCTATTCGTTTGGCGGGAATTCCGGATATGGCTATAAACCCGGATCATTGGCAAACGAAGATTTGGAATGGGAGTCTTCCGCTACGACCAATATAGGGATTGATTTTGGCATAGGCCAATCAATTGCAGGTACTTTCGAGGTGTACCGTACCAAAACCACTGATTTGCTGCTTGAACGGAATTTACCTATTACCTCGGGTTTTGAATCGGTGATGGAGAATATAGGGGAAACAAAGAACAAAGGATGGGAACTGACCCTTAATGCGAGGCTTGTTAACAAGCGGAACTTCACATGGACTACCGATTTAAACCTGTTTGGAAATAAAGAGGAAATTGTTGATCTCTATGGTACCAAAGAAGATGATTCGGGCAACGAATGGTTTATCGGTGAGCCTTTATCGGTTTGGTATGATTATAAGAAAATTGGAATCTGGCAAACAGATGAAGCAGAACAGGCTGCCGTTTATCAACAGAATCCCGGTGAGATTAAAATTGAAGATGTTAACCAAGATGATATAATCAACGAGAAAGACAAAGTAATCCTGGGATCGAACATACCCGATTTTACGCTCGGGCTGGGATCCCGGTTTACATATAAAAATTTTGAGTTTTCATTTTTACTGCTTGGAATTTTCGGACAAACAGTTTACAACGATTTTGAGGTTGATAACTCAACCTTGCAGGGCAGGTACAATAACCTGAATGTTGATTACTGGACTGAAACCAATCCGACAAACGATAATCCCAAACCTGACGGCGACCGGGAATACCCGCTTTACTCCGAGTCAAGGGCTTACCAGTCGGGCGACTTTTTAAAAGTTAAGAACATTCAGCTGGGATATAATCTGCCTAAGAAATTCTTGTCAAAATTTGGCATTAAATCGATGAAGGTTTATGTCAATGCCGATACGCCTTTTGTCTTTTCTGAACTTGACAGCAACCTGGACCCGGAAACCTTTGACGGGGTAATTGAGAGTAACGGAAGTCCTTCAACCAGGATGTACTCCTTAGGCATAAACGTTGATTTTTAGGAATTTTTAAATAATTGGAAAATATGAAAGATTTATTCATCATACTTATCATGATATCCTTATCAATAGTCTCCTGTGATACTTTAGACGAAGACATTGTTTCCGGGCTGACCAGTGAATACCTGGATACATCCGATGGCCTGGATGCCGGAGTTAACGGAGCATACGAACCATTGAGTACCTTTTACGGGCAGGAAGAGGGCTGCAATATGTCTGTCTTTGGAACAGATGAATACACGAATGCCGGGCATGGAGGTTATCATTATATGAACCAATACATCGCCGGCTTAAACGCGGATGAGTCTTCTTTTTGGAATTTATGGTCAAATTTCTATATAGGCATTAATACCTGTAATACCGTGGTCAGTCGCGCATCCGTTTCCGACCTTCCGGATGAAGAAAAAAATCCTAAGATAGCAGAAGCCCGTTTCTTAAGGGCCTATTATTATTTTGTATTGGTCCGGTATTTTGGTCCGGTTACCCTGACGCTGGAAGAAACAACCGACGTTGAAACAGAAGCGAGCCGGAGTCCGGAATCGGATGTCTATGAAGCCATTGTCGAGGATCTGGAGTTTGCCGTCTCTAATCTGCCGGTTGTTCAGGACGAATTTGGCAGGCCTACCCAGTTGGCGGCCAAACACTTACTGGCCCTGGTGTATCTTACCCGGGGGTATGCCGACTATGCCGAAACTGACGATTTCGCCACGGCTGCCTCGCTTGCAGAATCTGTTATTCACGATTACGGACTTTCCCTGGATGCCGATCCGGTAGCCCGTTACGACCATGACAATGAACAACATGAGGAAATCCTTTGGTCTGTCCAGTTTGATGAAGATCCGTTATTAATGTATACGGACGATGAAGATACTTACGGCAATGAAACTCATTTATATTTCAGGCCCTGGTATGAAACATACAATAGTGGTTTAGTCCGGGCCTTAGGGACTGGCTATGGGCGGCCCTGGATCCGTTACAGGCCAACCGGATGGCTGCTCAACAGTTTCCGGGTCAACGGGACATATGATGTGGATTCCAGGTTTAACAAAGGATTCCAGCAGGTTTGGTATTATAACAGTGAAGATGGTATTCCTGCCGGGGCCTCTGTTGGTGATACCGCCATTTTTTTGACAGGAAACCACCTTACCCGGGCGGATGTTGATGCTATTGAAGCCAGGCTTCCCGGTGTTATTGCAGGTAAGAACCTGTACAGCTGGCATGAAGAAGATAAAGGCACGGCCTGGTCTTGGTATTCCGAGGATGAGGATGGCTCGAACAACAACAGCCTGAATATTTTCCCCTGTCCCTGGAAATTTGAAGATAATAAACGTCCTTCCGTTAATTATCAGGAGGGATCACGAGACGTTATTATCTGTTCCCTTCCGGAAACTTATTTGATTGCTGCTGAGGCCTTGCTGAAAGATAACAAGCCTGATGATGCCGTCGAATATGTGAATGCAATAAGGACCAGGGCTGCGTATTCCGGAAAAGAAAATAAAATGATCATTTCGGCTGCAGAACTGGATCTTGATTTTATCCTTGATGAACGTTCCAGGGAACTTTTCGGGGAAGAAAGGAGGTGGCTGGACCTCAAACGGACCGGGAAACTGATAGAACGGGTAAAATTGTATAATCTGCAGGCAGCCCCAAATATTGATGAACATCATTTGCTTCGCCCTATCCCTGCAAACCAACTAACCCGGACCAGTAATGATTACGGACAGAACGACGGTTATTGAGTGGTCACTAACAGCACAGATTTGAGTTGTGTAAGCGATGGGGAGCAGGACTCCCGGAACCGGTGTGCAGGCGCCGGTTCCAAACCACCTTTAATCAAAGTTAGTTATTGATTGATAATCGATTGAAATATAAATGCTTAATAAAGTTGATGAAAAGAAGTGAGGTCAATACGATATTAAAAGAGGCAAAGGGATTTTTTAAGAAGTCTGACTTTCATCTGCCTGAATGGGTCTATTGGTCCCCTGAAGATTGGAAAGGAGAGGGGAAAAGGTGTTCAGAAATAATCAATAATACTCTCGGGTGGGATATAACTGAAGAAAAAATGGTACTGAAAAAATGAAATGAGTGAAAGAAGAAATAGAAACGATCTCTTAAGTAAACTATTCTGTTCACTTATTATGCAAAAATAGCATATATTCATGCAAGATAAGTACTGGTATTCTTTTTTGACTTAAAATACTTTTATAAATGATTTAATATGACTAGCTCAACCCAATTTTATTATGAAACAGTTTTTTCTTTTTTTATTTATGATAGGGACAAGCACCTTGTTCGCCCGGCAGAAAGTTCATCTTTCGGTTTCTGCAGGAGCGTATATCCGGAAAAACTAATAATATGTTCATTGAAAAATTAAAACAGGAAGAATAAGGAGTAGGTAACTTGCTGAAATCCGGAACCCTCGGGCTTTATTATTCGTATTTATTCTAAATAGCCAAAATTTAGGTAGTTTTTTAGTGGCACTGGATAGAATTTCTTTTGATGTACAACCTTCTTGCTTTTAATTGTCGTTTACTAAAATCTGTTACAATGAAACCAACGCTAACGTTTATTTTTTCTTTCCTTGTCCTGGGCTTATTGTCCGAAGCCCAGGATGGTGCTCAACATGCTGCTTATTTAAATCCGGATCTGCCGGTTGAGACCAGGGTTAATGACCTGATTTCGAGAATGACCCTGGAAGAGAAAGTCTCTCAGATGGTTAACGGGGCAAGGGAAATACCGCATTTGAAGATTCCGGCATACGACTGGTGGAATGAAGGCTTGCATGGCGTGGCAAGAGCGGGGACAGCCACTGTTTTTCCGCAGGCGATCGGTATGGCCGCGACTTTTGACGAGGGTTTGATCTACCGGGTCGCCGATGTAATTTCCACGGAGGCCCGGGCCATTTACAACAAGTCAATTGCCGAGGGCAAGCCCGAGAAGTACAAGGGACTGACTTACTGGAGTCCCAATATTAACATCTTCCGTGATCCCCGCTGGGGACGCGGACAGGAAACTTACGGAGAGGATCCCTTTCTGACTTCCCGGATAGGGGTGGCTTTTGTAAGGGGCTTGCAGGGAGAGGATTCCCGTTATTTAAAGCTGGTGGCAACCCCCAAACATTACGCGGTGCACAGCGGGCCGGAACCTGAACGCCACACCTTTGATGCCGTTACCGACAAACGGGATCTGTACACTACATACCTTCCTGCATTTAAGGCTTGTGTTCAGGAAGGACAGGCTTATTCCGTTATGTGTGCGTATAACCGTTATTTGGGACAGGCCTGTTGTGGTTCAGATGTGTTGTTGAAAAAGATTTTGCGTGAGGAATGGGGTTTTGACGGATATATTGTTTCCGATTGCGGGGCAATTGCCGATATCTACCGGAATCATAAGCTGGTGAATACCTCTCCCGAAGCTGCGGCTTTAGCTGTGAAATCGGGCACCGACCTGAATTGTGGCAGTATTTATGATCCTGCTCTGATCGATGCCGTTAGCCTGGGGCTGATCCGCGAAGAAGAAATTGATGTTTCCCTGAAACGGCTGTTTACGGCACGTTTTAAGTTGGGCATGTTCGATCCGCCGGAAAAAGTTCCCTATTCAAAAATTCCCTACAGAGAGAACGATTCGGAAGAACACCGTGTTCTCGCGAAACAGGTTGCACGAGAGTCAATTGTTCTTTTAAAAAATGAAAACGATGTGCTTCCGTTGAAAAAGGATCTCGGAAAAATTGCGGTCATTGGACCCACGGCTCATTCCTATAATATGCTGCTTGGTAATTACAATGGAACACCATCAAGATATACAACCCCTTTGGACGGAATCACAGCCAAAGTCTCAACTAATACCGAGGTTGTTTATGAACAGGGGTGTAAGCTTGTTGGAGAAGGGGCTATATTAAAGGCTATTACGGCAGGTATGTTAAGTTATCATGACCAACCGGGGTTAAAAGTTGAATATTTTAAAGGAATGGAATTGAGCGGAGAACCTTTTTTTTCCCAAACCGAGTCTATGGGTAAAACAGCCTGGCTGATGGGATTGGGCCAGATGGGAGGCCCGGGAGGAATGGATAACCCGGGGGAAGGAATGGATCAGGCGATGGAAATGATTTCTCAAATGGGCGGAATCGGTGAAGTTGACTGGGGGAAAAGCATCCCCGGGATGGAAAGGGGAATACCATATTCCGTCAGGTGGACCGGGAATTTAAAGATTCCGGTCTCGGGGGAGATCAATTTTGTGGTTACAGGCAATGACGGATACCGGCTGTATGTTGACAATAAATTGCTGGTGGAAGACTGGACCGCAGATGGCCGGGTTACAACAAAGCAAAATCACATCTATCTGAAGAAAGACAAAGAGTACAGAATATTGGTTGAATATTTTTACAAGACCGGATTTTCCGCCCTGGCCATTCGCTGGGATGTGAATACGGACCATTTTCAACATGCGGTTGAATTGGCGAAGCGTTCCGATGCTGTCATTTTTGTGGGAGGAATTACGGCCGGGTTAGAAGGTGAAGAGATGCATGTCAATTTTGAAGGCTTCAGGGGAGGAGATCGTACGAACATAGGATTGCCCGAGATCCAGGAAGAGTTAATCAAAGCATTGTACGAAACGGGGAAACCTGTAATTCTGGTGCTTACAAGCGGAAGTGCCCTGGCTGTCAACTGGGAAAAATCAAACATTCCGGCCATTGTGCAACTCTGGTATCCGGGAGAGGAAGGCGGTTCTGCCCTTGCCGATGTGCTGTTTGGCGATTACAACCCGGCAGGCCGTTTACCAATAACCTTTTATAAATCGGTTGATCAGTTGCCTCCGTTTGAAGATTACCATATGGAAGGGAAAACCTACCGTTTTTTTAAAGATGAACCTTTATATGCATTCGGTTATGGAATGAGTTACTCACGGTTTGAATACAGCGATCTGAATCTTCCGGAAAAAATAGAGGCAGGTGAGGATATACAAGTATCGGTTCGTGTGATAAATTCCGGGGGAAAAACGGGGGATGAGGTTGTTCAGCTTTATGTTGAAACCCTGGATGCTACGGTGCCTGTGCCAATCCGGAACCTGCAGGGGTTCAAAAGAATTTCCTTGAACCCGGGAGAAGAAAAGACTGTTGACTTTGTCCTGGAGCCTCAGCAAATGGCCGTATGCTATGATGATGGGAATTTTATTGTTGAACCTGGATTTCTCAGGATATCTGCAGGCGGAGGTCAAGCCGGTCATGTGGCAGAAACATCTTCGGTTTTGACCGGGAAAGTGGAAGTCACTGGAAATCCTTACCGGGTGGAATGAACGATATGAATTTCTGCAATAACAATACAAATACATGCAAAATAAGTACTGGTATTCTTTTTTGACTTAAAATACTTTTATAAATGATTTAATACGACTAATTCAACCCAATGCTATTATGAAACAGCTTTTTCTTTTTTTATTTATGATAGGGCCAAGCACCTTGTTCGCCCAGCAGAAAGTTCATCTTTCGGTTTCTGCAGGAGCGTATACCCGGAAAAACTGTCCGGTAAGTGCAGATCTTTCAGTGACTAATCTGGAGTTGAACAATTCGTGTTTCCAACTTTATCAACTGGAAGGAAAAACTGAACATCCCGTTCCTGCCCAGCTTGATGCGGGAAAGAATCCCCGCTTATGCTTTATCATGAGTGGCGAACTGAAAAAAGGGGAAAGCCGGGAATATGTACTCCGGACAGTTGAAGGAACAGAAAAAGTTGACCCGGAAATTGAACTGGAGAAAACCCATCATGGACTGAAGCTGGTTTTTGAAGGGAAACCAATCCTGAATTACCAATTCAATTTGGTTTATCCTCCTGATGACGTTGATCCTGTATTTAAGCGTTCCGGATTTATTCACCCGCTTTGGTCGCCGGGTGGTGAGGTGCTGACCCGCATACAGGCGCCCGATCATCACCATCATTACGGCATCTGGGGCCCCTGGACCAAAACCCATATCAATGGTCGTGAAGTGGATTTCTGGAACCTGGTAAAAGGAGAAGGGACTGTCCGTTTTGCCAATTTTTTATCGGAAGTCGAGGGACCGGTCTTCAGCGGGTTCAGCGCTTTGCAGCAGCATATAGACTTTGGAGCAAGGGGTGAAGACCAGTTGGCCATAAATGAAGTGCTGGGCGTTTGTGCCTGGAATATTGATCCGCAAGCTAAAGTCTGGATGATCGATTATACCAGTACCCTGAACTGCCCGCTCGATTCGGGTATCCTGCTGGACGCTTACCGCTACGGCGGGGGAATCGGGTTCCGGGCAACTGAAAAATGGATGAAGAATAACAGTTCTGTGCTGAGCTCGGAAGGAAATGACCGCCTGACAGCCGATGGCTCCAGGGCCCGCTGGTGTATCGTAGAGGGAGAATCCGCTCCGGGAAGAAGCGGCATCCTATTTATGAGCCACCCTTCGAACCGGGAGTACCCCGAACCGATGCGTGTCTGGCCGGTCGATGCCAACGAGGGTAGGGGCGATATGTATTTCGAATTCTGCCCGATCCGCCATAACAACTGGCTATTGGAAAAGGGGAAAAACTATTCTCAGAAATACCGTCTGCTGGTTTTTGACGGGGAACTGTCCGCGGAAGAAGCAGAAAACTACTGGCAGGCTTTTGCCTGTCCGCCCGTAGTGGTTGTGCACCGGGATTAACCGGGGAAGCATCTGCATTTTGAATAACATAAATATAGGTTTCATGAGAAAGTTACTTTATCTAACAGGAATTATACTGGTGGCATTGTCTGTTCAGGCAAAACCGGGGAGGGAAGGGAAGCACATTCTTATCTATACGAAAAACGGGAATGGCTATGTTCATGAAAATATCGCGTCCAGTGTACAGGCCCTTCAGGAAATTTGCAGGGCCGAAAAAATAGATACGGAAGTTTCGGACAATCCGGCTGTGTTTACGCCGGAGAATCTCAGTCGTTTTGATGCGGTTGTTTTTTCGAACAGCAACAACGAAGGCTTTGACACGGATGCCCAGAGGCAGGCTTTTCAACAGTTTATCCGCAGCGGAAAAGGCTTTGCCGCGATTCATTCGGCAAATGCAACCGAAAGGCAGTGGCCCTGGTACTGGGCGCTGGTTGGCGGGAAGTTCGTCAGGCACCCCCCCTATCAGGAATTTGACGTGGTGGTGATTGATCCGGAGCATCCCTCTACGGCAGTGCTGCCGGCTCGCTGGACCGTTACCGATGAATGTTATTATTCGAACCAGCTGAATCCTGATATCCGTATTTTGCTTGCAGCTGATCTGAAGACAGTGCAAGATAAAGACCGGGCCGTTTATCCCGGGGAGACTTTCGGGGATTATTTCCCGCTTTGCTGGTGCCATGAATATGAAGGAGGCAGGCAGTGGTATACGGCGCTGGGACATGATCCGGCATTTTATAAGGACGAAACATTCCGCCGGCATCTGCGGGGCGGTATTTTGTGGATCCTGGGAATCTGATTCTTCAATTTTAACGGTTTTATTTATGGAAAGACGTCATTTCATTAAACGTACAGCTGCAGGAACAGCCGGATTGGTTACAATTCCGACCATTGTACCTTCATCGGTACTGGGTAAGAATGCCCCGAGCAACAAAATCAATGTCGGACAGATTGGCTGCGGACGGATTGCGCGCGGTCATGACCTCCCGGGAACCATGCAGCATGAGGTGGCCCGGGTAATCGCAGTTAGTGATGTGGACAAAAACAGGCTGACAGACGGGAAAAAGCTGGTGGAGGATTATTACACGGAAAAGCTGGGAAAACGATACATTGAGGTTAAAATGTATGACGACTACCGGGATATGCTCCGGAACAGTGACATCGATGCCGTGATCATCAGCACCCCCGATCACTGGCATGCCCAGCCGGCTATTGAAGCTGCTTTGGCGGGAAAGGATATATACCTGCAGAAACCCACCTCCCTGACCATTGAGGAGGGCCGGCAGCTAAGCGATATTGTTCGCCGCGAAAAAGTTATTCTGCAGGTTGGGACCCAGCAGCGCTCATCCCCTCAGTTCCGGATTGCTGCCGAACTGGTGCGAAATGGCAGAATCGGAAAGCTGCATACGGTTCGTATTGGTTTGCCTGGAGACCCGGCTGGTCCTGATGCCCCGGAGATGCCGGTTCCCGAAGGTTTGAATTATGATATGTGGCTGGGATCCACGCCTGAGGTTCCCTACACCGAAATTGGTGTTCATCCGCAAAAAGGATACGGGAGACCGGGCTGGCTGCGGGTGGAGCAATACGGCGCAGGGATGATCACCGGCTGGGGACAGCATCATTACGATTCCGCTGCCTGGGGAATGGATACGGAATACACCGGACCGGTGTCCGTGGAAGCTGTAGCGGAATTTCCAAAATCAGGACTGTGGAATGTGCATGGTGATTTTATGGCCAGGGCCGAATATGCAAACGGCATTACCATGTTGACGTCCGGCGGATATCCCAACGGGATCCGTTATGAGGGAACGGAGGGGTGGATCTTTGTTTCACGCGGCGATTATGTTGCTTCGGCCAGCGACCCGGTTTCTCGGGAGAAGCATGCTAAAGCGCTTGATGCCAGCGATCCGGAGATCCTGAAATCACAGATCGGCCCCAGTGAAATTCATCTGTACCGAAGTGAGGAACAACACGGGAACTGGCTGGACTGCATTAAAAGCCGCAAGGAACCGATTTCCCCGGTGGAGATCGGTCACCGGGCCTGTACGGTTTGTCTGATTACCCACATTGCCATGAAACTTTCCCGGAAACTCTACTGGAATCCGGATACGGAGAAGTTTGAGCATGATGATGAGGCTAACGACCGGCTCAGTCGTCCGCAGCGGTATCCGTACGGAACGAATTATGTGTTAAAAAAATAATAAATACCCCTATCCGGGAAGCCGTATTTCGGGGTAGTTGTGATGAAGAAAAAAGCTAAAAGGACACTTGTTTTTTTGCATATGAGCAATTTTAGTATTCGTAACCGGGTGGCCGTGGTTACCGGAGGAGGAGGCGTATTGGGCGGAAGCATCTCCCGAAGCTTGCTGGAGGCGGGAGCCCGTGTGGTTCTGCTCGATATCCGGGAAGAAAACCTCATGAGCCGCGTGGCGGAGTTGGAACCCCTGGGGATAGTGCGGGGTTTCTCTTCTAATGTCCTGGATGAGCACAGCCTTAAGAATGTGCGGCAACGGATCCTGGACCAATGGGGGTCTGTTGATATTTTGATTAATGCTGCAGGGGGTAACATGCCGGGGGCTACGCTTTCCGAAAATCAGACCGTGTTCGACATGAAGATTGATGATTACAGGAAAGTGACCAGTCTGAATCTGGAAGGAACGGTGATTCCCTCCCTGGTATTCGGAGAGGCTATGGCACGGGCCGGTAAAGGGAGTATGATCAATATTTCTTCTATGGCAACCTATTCTGCTATTTCCCGGGTGCCTGGTTATTCCGTGGCCAAGTCGGGCGTAAACAGTTTCACCCAGTGGATGGCCATGGAGATGGCTACCAAATTTGGAGAAAAGATCCGGGTCAATGCCATTGCTCCGGGTTTTTTCATCGGCGATCAGAACCGGGACGTGTTGATTAATCCGGATGGATCTTATACCGAACGAAGCCGGAAAGTGTTGGCCAGGACCCCCATGAAGCGGTTCGGAGATATTCGTGAACTGAACGGCCTTGTGCACTTTTTGTGTTCGGATGCGGCCAGCTTTATTACGGGGGCTATTATTCCGGTCGACGGAGGTTTTAATGCTTTTAGCGGGGTATAGGGAATAAATCAGGGAAACGGCATTCGGAAATAAACATGTTTGCAGGGAATCCGAAGTTGAAAATTTCGCTTGTTTAACTTAGCTATGGCACTGGAAAAAACATGGCGCTGGTTTGGGGAGAAAGATCCGGTCAGTCTGGCAGAGCTCAGGCAGATGGATGTGGAGGGGGTGGTGACCGCTCTGCATCATATTCCCAACGGGGAAGTGTGGACTGTTGAGGAAATCCTGAAGGTAAGGCGGCAGATCGAACAGCACGGCATGCGCTGGTCGGTGGTGGAAAGTCTGCCGGTCTCCGAGGGGATTAAGACCCATAACAAAGATTATGACCGGCTGGTAGGGAACTACCGGGAGTCACTTCGTAATTTGGGACGTTGCAATATTGACCGGGTGTGCTACAACTTCATGCCCGTACTTGACTGGGTGCGAACCGACCTGCATTACCGGCTGCCGAACGGGGGCGAAGTGATGCTGTTCGACTTTCCGACTTTTGTGGCCTTTGACCTGTTTATACTGAAGCGACCGGGGGCTGAAGACGATTACCCTGCCCCATTGGTGGAAAAGGCCGCACGGCTGGCAGCCGGGATGTCGGAAGAAAAACAGGAACAGCTTGCACGGAACATCATCGTGGTTACCCAGGGGTTTATTGACGGTGTGATTGAAGGAAAGGGGTCGGGTTATAAAAAGCTGTTCATGCGATTTATTGATATGTACCGGGATATTGACGCGAACAGGCTGCGCCGGCACCTGTCCTGTTTCCTGAAGGATGTCGTGCCGGTGGCCGAGGCCTGTGGGGTGAAGTTGTGTATCCATGCCGACGATCCTCCTTTCCGGGTACTCGGACTTCCCCGTGTAGTCAGCACGCAGGAGGACCTTGAATGGATATGCAATCAGGTCGATTCCGTTGCCAACGGCATTACCTTTTGCTCCGGCTCTCTGTCAGTGAACCGGGATAATGATCTGGTAGCTATCGTCAGGAAACTCGGGCCGCGCATCCATTTTACACACCTGCGCAACAACATCTTTCTGGAAGACGGTTCTTTCCATGAATCCGGGCATCTGCATGGAGATGTGGATATTTTTTCCGTCATGAAAGCCCTGCTGGAGGAACAGCAGCGGCGCAGACAGGAAGGACGTACAGACTGCCGGATTCCGGTGCGTCCCGACCACGGCATTAAAATGCTTAGCGACTTTTCCGCATCGGCCAATCCGGGTTACCCGCTTGTGGGACGCCTGCGGGGATTGGCGGAGCTGCGGGGACTGGAAACCGGGGTGGAACGGATACTTGCTTTTCAGCAACGGTAAAGGATCCATGCCTGTGAAGCAAGCGGGAAATCCGTCCGGAAAATCCGGGGAAATGAATAACTTTGTGTTAAACCAATAACGACCGATATAATGAATTTACCCAAAAACTTACTGATTCTTTTTGCGGTTATGCTATACTCCTGCGGGGGAAAACAGCGGGCCGTTCCGCAGGAGGACGCTGCAGCGTTTTCCGGAGCCAAAGGCGAAGTAAAGCTGATGGTCCTTGATCCGGGGCACTTTCATGCCGCTCTGGTACAGAAAACCATGTATGAGCAGGTTGATCCTACGGTATATGTATATGCTCCGGAAGGAAGCGATGTACAGGATCATCTGGCGCAGATCGATGGGTTCAATGCCCGTTCCGTCAATCCGACCAGATGGAAAAATGTTGTGTATACCGGAGCGGATTACCTCCGGCGTATGCTGGATGAACGGCCGGGTAACGTGCTGGTGCTTTCTGGCAACAATGCCAAAAAGATCAGTTACATCAAAGCGGCTGCCGGTGCAGGGATCAACATCTTTGCCGATAAGCCGATGGTCATAGATGCTGAAGGATTTGCCATGCTTGAGCAGGCTTTTCAGTTGGCTGCCGAACAGGGGGTGCTGATCTACGACATCATGACCGAACGCTATGAAATTACCACGGTCCTTCAGCGGGAACTGTCGATGATGCCGGGCATATTCGGCACGCTGGTGGACGGAAGTCCGGAAGATCCGGCCATCACCAAGGAGAGTGTACATCATATTTTCAAGGAGGTAGCCGGGAAGGCCGTGACGCGTCCGGCCTGGTTTTTTGATACGGATCAACAGGGAGAGGGTATTGTTGATGTGACCACCCATCTGGTTGATCTGATCCAGTGGGAAGCGTTCCCGGAACAGGTGTTGCATAAAACGGACGTTGAAATGCTACAGGCCAGAAGATGGGCTACGGAACTGAACCCGGAACAGTTTCTGCAAGTTACCCGTTTGGATTCCTTTCCTTCTTTTCTGGAAAAGGATGTGAAAGACGGGAAGCTGGAGGTTTTTTCCAACGGAGAAATGATTTACCGGCTGAAAGGGAAACATGCCAGGGTGTCGGTTATCTGGAATTTTCAGGCTCCTGATGGGACCGGTGATATGCATTACAGTGTGATGCGGGGAACCCGTTGCAAATTGATTGTCCGGCAGGGGGCGGAGGAGAATTACAGACCTTCCGTTTACGTGCAGTTCACTGCCGAAGATGCTCCGGAAACATTTGGGAGAGAACTGAAACAGGCGGTTGAGCATACCCTGGCAGACCGTTATCCGGGGCTGGAACTGGTGCAGCTGGAAGACAGGCTTTGGACGGTGGCTGTTCCTGACCGGTACAGGCTGGGGCATGAAGCCCATTTTGGACAAGTAACGGAGAGATACCTGGAATTTTTAAAAGCCGGAAAGATGCCTGCCTGGGAGGTCCCGAATATGATCACGAAATATTACACCACAATCCGGGCCAGGGAGATGGCTCTGCGTCCCTGATCCGTTTGAAAAAATCTCCGGATCCGGGAATCACCGGCATTATTATCCGGCCAGCATTTTCCGGGCGCATTCCAGATCTTCCGGGGTGTCAATGCCTTTGCTGTCGAAGGAAGTGATCGCTGTGCGTATGCGGTAGCCGTTCTCCAGCCAGCGCAACTGTTCCAGCGATTCGGCCAGCTCCAGGGAAGAGGGGACCAGCCGGGTGAGCCGGGGTAGTATGTCTTTACGGTAAGCATACATGCCAAGATGGCAGTAGAAAGGGTGGGCCGGTAACCAGTAGGCTTCTTTCTTTCCGCGGATATAAGGTATGACCGAACGGCTGAAAAAGAGTGCGTATCCTTCCTTGTCGGTCACCACCTTGGGGCGGTTCGGATTGAACAGTTCTTCTCTGTTTTCCGGTTTCCGGATCAGGGTGGCAATGCAGGTCTGCGGATCGGAAAAACACCCTTTCAGCGCTTCCATCTGCTCGGTGCGAATAAAAGGTTCATCCCCCTGGATATTGATGACAACATCGAAATCGGTTTCGCAGCCGATTTTTTCTGCAGCTTCGGCACAGCGGTCCGTTCCACTCTGGTGGTCGGCCTGTGTCATGACTACACGGCCGCCAAACCGCTCAACTGCCCCGGCAATGCGCTCATCGTCCGTGGCGACCCACACCAGTCCGGTGGCTTTCAGCGCATTTTCATACACATGCTGGATAATGGGTTTTTCTCCCAGTAAGGCAAGGGGTTTTCCGGGAAAGCGGGTGGATTGGTACCTGGCGGGAATAATGGTAATATACTTCATGACAGAAAAGGCTTGGTATGACAAAAGTATAAAAAGGAACCGAATACGCAGCATAGCTGCCTGAGTCCGGATACTTTTTGTAAATTTGCTCATTAAAACCAGGATTTTTCTATGGATGTTCAGGAAGTAAAACAGCGGTTTGGGATTATAGGAAACGCGGCCGGACTGAATAGGGCCATTGAGGTGGCTGTGCAGGTGGCTCCTACCGACTTGTCGGTGTTGATCAGCGGGGAAAGCGGCACAGGAAAAGAGGCTTTTCCGCAGATCATTCATCAGTTTTCTGCGCGTAAGCACGGAAAATATATTGCCGTAAACTGCGGAGCAATTCCGGAAGGGACCATCGATTCGGAACTTTTCGGACATGAAAAGGGCGCTTTTACCGGAGCGCTTTCCGACCGTAAGGGATATTTCGAGGAAGCAAACGGCGGAACAATTTTCCTGGATGAAATCGGGGAACTGCCACTGTCTACCCAGGTGCGTCTGCTGCGTGTGCTGGAAGCCGGAGAATTTATTAAGGTCGGTTCTTCCAAAGTGCTCAAAACCAATGTCCGGGTGGTGGCTGCCACTAATGTGGATTTACCCCGGGCCATTGAGGAGGGTAAGTTCCGGGAAGATCTGTATTACCGGTTGAATACCGTGCCCGTTCGGGTACTGCCCCTGCGCGACCGGAAAGAAGATGTTTCCCTTTTGTTCCGCAAATTTGCCCTTGACTTTGCCGAACGTTACCGGATGCCGCCTGTCCGTCTGGACGAGGAGGCGCGCATCATCCTGGAAAGTTTTCACTGGCCCGGCAATGTGAGACAGTTGAAGAATGTAACCGAACAGATTTCGGTGATTGAGCAGGAACGCAGTATCAGCGGGCAGGTTCTTAGAAGCTATTTGCCGGCCGGGGGAGCAGCCCAACTGCCGGCCCTGTACAAGGGGAAGGAGGAAAAAAGTTTTGCCAGTGAGCGGGAGATCCTTTACCAGGTTCTTTTTGATATGAAAAAGGACATGAATGATCTTAAAAAACTTGTGCTGGATCTGATGCGTGAAGGAAAGCATCAGGCCGACTTTCATGCCGAGAATGCCCAGCTGATTCATAATCTGTACAAAGATGAACCCGGTCATATTGTACAGGAGCCGGTAACGGCCAAGCCGGTCAAGTTTGAGCAGGTGAACCGGGAAGATATTATGGATACGGAGGAGTTTGTGGAAGAATCACTTTCTCTGGAAGACAAGGAAATTGAACTGATCCGTAAAGCCCTTGAGAAACATAAGGGCAAGCGAAAGTATGCTGCCCGGGAACTCGGCATTTCTGAACGTACCCTGTACCGTAAAATTAAGGAATATGATATTAATTAAATGTTATCGTTTTAACTGGCTGCCTTTTTGGCTGCTTGGCGTGCTTTCCCTTTTGGCACTGCAGGGGTGTAAGGTGGGCTATTCTTTCACCGGCGCGGCAATTGCTGATGATGTAAAGACTTTTTCAGTCGATTATTTTGCCAACCGTGCCCGGCTGGTAAATCCAAACCTGAGCCAGCAGTTTACGGAGGCCCTGCAGGAAAAACTGATGCGCCAGACGTCACTAGACCTGGTACGGGAACGCGGAGACCTGGAGTTCAGCGGACAGATTACCGGTTACGAAACCCGTCCTATGAATATCAAGGAAGGGGATTATGCCTCCCAGACCAGGCTTACCGTTACGGTGAAGGTGAAATTCGTTAATAATACCGATCATGAGGCTGACTGGGAAAAATCGTTTTCAGCCTATTCCGATTATGACAGCTCCAAAATTCTCAGCGAGGTGGAAGAAGAGCTGATGACGGAAATACTGGAACAGCTCATGGAGGATATTTTTAATGCGTCAATTGCAAACTGGTAAATGAAAGCGGAAGCGTTTTATGCGTTGCTGAAGCATCCGGAAAAGCTGGATGAAAACACTTTGCCGTTGCTGAAAGAGCTGGTTGGGCAGTTCCCGGCTTTTCAGGCGGGATGGATGTTGCTGCTCCGGAATCTTCGCGCCGTGGATGATCCTTCATTCCGGAGCTGCCTGCAAACCGGGGCACTCCGGGTGGCCAACAGGCGTATGCTGTATGTGCTGCTGACAGAAAAAGAAGGTAAGTTCGCGGGGAAACCGGCTGAGGGAACCGAGGTGCTAAGCAGGGAATACCAGTCTGCCGGAAATTACAGGCTTTCCGGTCCTGTTCCCGGAGGGGAAAGCCTGTCTGAACTGGCCCGTTCCATTGGCCGGAAACACCGGCTGCCCCTTGCGGCCTCCTGGGAGGGGGAACCGGATAGGGGCGATCTGTCAGGCGAATTCGTAACCGAAACGCTGGCCCGGATTTATGCCCGTCAGGGACTTTACCGGGAAGCCATTCAGGCCTATGAAAAATTAAGTTTGAAATATCCGGAAAAAAATAGTTACTTTGGCGCTCAAATTGAAGCTATCCGA
>JBFWIL010000015.1:0-19875 GCA_050256015.1 Mangrovibacterium sp.
TTCTTGTGTTAAGGTCGTTTTATTGTTCTTGTTCCGATAAAAAAACAGGATGATTTTTCCTGAGAATCCGGACATCCTTTTTTTATTTGTTTGTGATTATTTTCGAAAACAAAAATAAAAGAAAAAATTCCAAAATACAACAGGATGGTTTTCGGGGCTTATTACCGGCACGATGCCGTGATAAATCAGGCCAGAATCATTTTTATTTCGTTTTTCTGCAGCATGGTTGTTTCTTCTTCCCTGATCCTGGAATCGGTTATCAGGTAGTCTATCAGGGAAAGGGCCCCGAGGCTGGCAAAAGAGCTTTTTCCGATTTTGGAAGAATCTGCCACCAGGTAAACGGTGTTGGCCGATTCGATCATGGCCCGTTTGACGCAGATATCGCTGATGCTGGGATATGTCAGTCCCGATTTCAGCGTGATGCCGGCAGTGGCCAGAAACAGCTTGTCGACATGCAGGTCGTTGAAAAAGTCGGCGGCTTTTTGTCCGGTCAGCGACAGAGTGGGGGCCTTGAATTCGCCACCGGTTACCACCAGGTTAATACCAGGGTCGGCTCCCAGGATCAGGGCAATGTTCAAGGCATTGGTAATCACGGTCAGGTTACTGAAACCGCTGATGAGCCTGGCAATTTCCGTGGTGGTTGAGCCGGAATCGAGAATAATGGTATCTCCGTCGTGAATGAATTCCAGTGCTTTTTGGGCAATAGCCGCTTTTTTCTGCAGGTTTTCCTGGTTCTGCAGCGTGATGTTCCGGACATTCAGCCCGATGTTTTTCAGATAGGCTCCTCCGTGCTCCCGCTCAATAAAACCTTCCTTTTCCAGCTTTTCCAGATCCTGGCGTATGGTTACCTCAGTCACTTTAAACATTTTGCTGAGCTGAAACACTTTGGCATGTCCGTCTTCGCGGATCATTTCCAGGATTTTTTCTCTTCGTTGGTTTGGCAGCATCATCTGGTTCGGTTCAGTGCGGATCGGATTCCGGTCCGGCGGGTTTTTGAAAACACAAATATACAAAATACCGGGCACGCAACCTTTTCCTGCCGAAAGGAATCTTACAGACAAAATGCAGCCCCGGAACTCTTCACCTGCTGTTTCCGGTACCGGCGGACTACGGAGGATCAGGGGAGTACTGTTGCAGAAAATAAAGATTGAATCAAAAAAGGAGAGCAGAATGAAACGGTTGTTAAAATGCGGGCTTATCGGGCTGATGGCCCTAGGCTTGTTTGGCTGCGATATTTGGGATGACGATGGTTATTCGCTGGGCGATTTCTGGGTAGGATTCGGAATACTGCACATGGAAAGTGAAACCGGATTTACCGTGGAAATGGACAACGGAGCGGTACTGATTCCCCTGAACGGGTACCGGGTCTGTAAGATGGAAGATCTGGACCGGGTATTGATTAATTACACGATTCTGGGGAACCGGGAGTTCACGGATGATGTGAAGGCGTATTATGTGAGGGTGAATTCCATGTCGGAGATTTTGTACAAAGGAATACTGGATATAACCCCTGAGGTTGAAGACAGTATAGGGAAGGATCCGATCCGGGTGCGTGATCTTTGGAAGACGCGGAACATGCTTACTTTTGAACTGGAGTATTACGGGAATATGAAAATGCACTATATCAACCTGGTCAAACAACCGGGAGAACTGAGCGGTAAGGACCAGCCGGTCGAGTTGGAGCTGCGCCACAACGAGAATGACGACCGGCGTTATTACCGTATGATAGCCCTGGTGACCTTTGATCTTTCTTCCATTCAGATTCCCGGACAGGATACGGTATCATATGTGGTCAGGGGAACAACGTATAAGGGAGACGATTTTTCTTTTCAGGGAGTTTACCGGTATTAACGGTTTATAACTTCATCACGTGGTTAGACAGCACCTGCTCCACAGAGCAGGTGCTTTTTTGTGATGTGGGGCGTTTGGGCTTCTGCCTGGGAATTTGTATTTTGCGACCGGTAAATTTCCTGATTGATTATCCATGAAAAGACTGTTTGTTATACTGGCCGCTGCCTTTATGTCCGGTGCCTGTACAAATACAGAAAGGATGACAGAAAAAATGAAAACCTATGTGCCTAAGCCCCCAGTGTTGACTTCGGATGTTCTGAGTCCGGAGGTCCTTTGGTCATTGGGTCGGCTGGGCAATATTTCCCTTTCTCCTGACGGGAAAACCGTGCTTTTTGCCGTGACCTATTATAAAATTGAGGAGAACCGTTCTTATCGTGAGCTCTATACCGTGCCGTCCAATGGAGGGGAAGTGAAACAGCTTACGAAAACGGCTGTCAACGAGTCGGATGCATGCTGGAGACCCGACGGGAAGAAGATCGGGTATATCGCTGCAGAAACGGGTAGTCCCCAGCTTTGGGAAATCAATCCCGACGGGTCAGATCCGGTACAGGTGACCGAGGTGCCCGGCGGTATCACCGGGTTTCGGTATGCCCCCGATCTGAAGCATCTGGCATACCTGAAAAAGGTCAGGCTGGACCAGGACATCCACGATTTGTTTCCCGATCTTCCCGGGGCAAATGCCCGTCTGGAGACCGACCTGATGTACCGGCACTGGGACAGCTGGCACGATTATACGTACAACCATATTTTTGTAGCCGGCTATGGCAAATTACCGGTCAGCTCCGGGAAAGACATTCTGGAAGGAGAGCGTTTTGATGCGCCCGATAAGCCTTTTGACGGGGCAGAGCAGCTGGCCTGGAGTCCGGACAGCCGGAGTCTTGTCTATTCCTGCAAGAAACTTAGCGGCAAGGCTTATGCGTATTCCACAAACACCGACCTGTACCAGTATGAGCTGGCTTCCGGAGAAACCCGTAACCTGACGGAAACGCACAAGGGGTATGACAAGTATCCGGTTTTTTCTCCCGATGGCCGGTACCTGGCCTGGACCAGCATGCGGCGGGACGGCTATGAAGCCGATCAGCCCCGGCTTATGGTAATGGAACTGAAAAGCGGAAAACAAACCAACTATTCGGAAGGCTGGGAACAGCATGCCGCTTCGCTGAGCTGGAGCCGGGACAGCAAGTCGGTTTTTTTTATCAGTGATATCCATGCCACGGAAGAAATTTACCGGCTGGACCTGGCCGGGGGAGACATTACACGACTGACGAACGGAAGGCACGATTACCTGAATGTGTTCCAGGCGGCCGGGGGGAAGCTGGTAGCCGGCAAACAGTCCATGTCGCAACCGGCGGAAGTATTTCTGGTTGATCAGGCAACGGGGAAAGATCAGCCGCTGACGGCTGTGAACAGAGGGATCATGGACCAGCTGAGTATGGGAAACGTGGGAAGCAGATGGCTGAAAACGGTTGACGGTAAAGACATGCTGGTCTGGGTTATTTATCCGCCGCATTTTGATCAAAATAAGAAATACCCGGCTATTCTGTATTGTCAGGGAGGTCCCCAGGGAACGGTCAGCCAGTTTTGGTCATACCGCTGGAATTTTCAACAGATGGCGGCCAACGGTTATATTGTTGTGGCTCCCAACCGCAGGGGATTACCCGGATTCGGCAGGGAATGGCTTGAGCAGATCAGCAGGGATTACGGGGGATTGAACATTCAGGATTACCTGGTGGCTATTGATGAGCTGGCCAAAGAACCTTATGTAGACGAAAACCGGCTGGGGGCGGTGGGCGCCAGCTACGGAGGTTTCTCGGTCAATTTTCTGGCCGGCCATCACAAAGGGCGTTTTAAAGCCTTTATTTCCCATTGCGGGATTTTCAACTTTGAACAGATGTATGTGACCACTGAGGAAATGTGGTTTGAAAACTGGGATATTGGCGGACCATACTGGGATAAGGACAATGCGGAGGCTCAGCGTTCTTACGCTTTCTCTCCCCATCTTTTCGTGGAAAAGTGGGACACCCCTATTTTATTTGTCACCGGCGGAAAGGATTTTCGTATTCCCTATACGCAAAGCATGGGGGCTTTCAATGCGGCCAGGATACGCGGTGTCCCGGCCGAGTTTCTCTATTTCCCTGAGGAAAATCATTGGGTTACCCGCCCTCAGAACGGCATACTCTGGCAACGTGTATTTAAAAACTGGCTGGACAGGTGGTTAAAATAATGGAGAAAGGGAGGGGAACAGGCACATCCGTATTATGAGGGAGGAGATATGCAGGCTGATGGCCGTTTCACGGGTTGTTATCTGGGGAAGGGGTGTTGGTTAGCCGGATTCCGTTTGCTTCAAGACGGATAAGCCGTTGTTTGTACAGAGATCCGAGAGCCATTTTAAAGTTTCTTTTGCTGGTTTGAAAAGCAGAGCTGATTTCTGCCGGACTGCTTTTGTCATGATAAGGCAGAAAGCCGCCTGCAGCCTGCAGCCGTTCCAGAATTTTTCCGGTCAGCCTTCCGATTTTTTCATAGCCCGGCTGATCCAGTTGCAGGTCTATTTTTTCATCCGCACGGACCTGTTTGATGTAGCCTTTCAGCCGCTCTCCCGTGTGCAGGGAACGAAAAACCTCGTTGTGGTACAGGATGCCCCAGTGGCTGTTGTCGACAATGGCTTTGTATCCCAGTTCAGTCTTTCCTGCAATGATCAGATCCACTTCTTCTCCGGCTTCGTAATCCACCGGAAGTTGGTTCAGGCATTTATCGAGCCGGGAGGTGCCCACAATCCGCCGGCTTTCCGGATCGAGGTAAACATAAACCAGATAGTTTTTTCCCTTTTCCATCTTTTCTTGTTGCTCCCGGAAGGGAACCAGCAGATCCTTGGGAAGCCCCCAGTTCAGAAAAGCACCGGTGTTATTGATCTCCACGGTTTTCAGCAAGGCAAACTCGCCTACCTGGGCCAGAGGGCTTTCCGTGGTTGCTACCAACCGGTCTTCCGAATCCAGGTAAATGAAAACTTCCAGCCTGTCGCCCGGCTGGCAGCCTTCAGGCGCATATCTCCGGGGAAGCAGGATCTCTCCCTCCGGGCCGCCGTCCAGGTATAATCCGAAATCCACCGTTTTGACCACTTCCAGTTCATTGATTGCTCCGATTGCCGCCATAATTATAGTCCGTAAAATATGCTGCAAAGGTAGAGCTTCGGCGGAAATAATTAAGCTTACTTCGTTTATTTCTTTGAAGAGACCTTCCTGTGCTGCGGAAAAGGTTTATTTTTGTCAGCAACGGCGCAGCCGTTGACAGCGTTCGGATATAAAAACAGTACGGCATGAGACGCATCAGCGGTATTTTATTGCATATAAGCTCCCTTCCCAATCGCTGGGGAATCGGAACATTGGGACCGGAAGCCCGGGCTTTTGTCGACATACTGCAGGAAACCGGTCAGCAGGTTTGGCAAATTCTGCCACTGGGGCCTCCCGGCCTTGGGAATTCTCCATATCATTCTTATTCCGCTTTTGCAGGAAATATGTTGCTTATCAGTCCGGATCAGCTGGCTGAAGACGGACTTGTACAACCGGAGGACCTGGAAGTTTTGCCTGCTTTTCCTGCAGGAAAAGCGGCATATACAGAAGTGCTTTCGTCCAGGACTGTACTTTTGAGAAAAGCCTGGATCGGTTTTAAACGATCGCCGGGCCGGTGGGAAAAAGCTTATACTGATTTTTTGTATGAACAGAACGGGTGGTTGACTGATTATTGTTTGTTCCGGGTGTTGAAAAGCCGGGACGAAAGCCTTTGCTGGAACCAGTGGGAGGAACCCTTGCGCTGCCGTGATGCTTCCGCATTGAAAGTTGCCTCTATCGCTTATCGGGAGGAAATTGAATTTCAGCGATTCATTCAGTTTATTTTTTTTCGTCAATGGTTTTTGCTGAAAGAATATGCCCGAGGAAGTGGCGTGATGATGCTGGGCGATATGCCCCTGTATGTTGCGCTGGACAGTGCTGACGTATGGGTTAATCCGGACCTGTTCCGGCTTGACGGGCAGGGACGGATGCTTTATTCCGGGGGAGTCCCTCCCGATCTGTTCAGTGAGGACGGGCAGCTTTGGTCTTGTCCTGTGTATGACTGGGACCGGATGGCAAGACGGGATTTTGACTGGTGGCAGGCACGCATGCATTTTAATTTCCGGTTGTATGACCGGGTACGTCTGGATCATTTCAGGGGACTGGTTGCTTACTGGGCTGTTCCGGCGGGAGCAGGAACAGCGGTTGAGGGAAAATGGGTTAAGGCAAGGGGTGGCGAACTGCTGGAGCGGCTTTTTTCCCGGTCGGGTGAACTTCCTCTGGTTGCGGAGGACCTTGGGCTGATTAGTCCGGAAGTGGAAATACTGCGGAAAAGATTCGGCCTGCCGGGGATGAAAGTGCTGCAGTTTGCCTGGGATGGTGATCCGGGTAATCCGTATCTTCCGCACAATTACAGGCGGAATTTTGTGGTGTATACCGGAACGCATGATAACGATACCATGCTGGGCTGGCTGAACAAGATTTCGGCTGCAGAACGGACTGTGTTAAGCCGGTACTTTGGAAAAAACCCGAATATCTGGCATCGAAAACTGATTGAGGCCGCATGGGCTTCAGTGGCATTTCTGGCCATCATGCCCATGCAGGATCTGCTGGAACTGGACGGGAGCGCACGCATGAACCTGCCGGGAATCCCCGAAGGGAACTGGGAATGGCGCTTTGAATGGACCATGCTGAAACCGCGGCATAAAACATTCCTTATAGAACTTGGCCGGAAATATAACCGCATAAGCGAACCGCTCAGATAAAATTTTCGAGCGTTTTCATGAAGAGTCCGGGTTGTTCGGCATGAAGCCAGTGGCCGGCTCCGGGAATCAGGACAATCACTGCTTCGGGGTAAATTCGCCGGATTACCGGCAGGTCTTCATCCCGGATGTACCGGGATTTCTCTCCGCGGATAAACAGGACCGGATAGTTCATCAGCGGGATCCGGTCGCGGAAATAGCATTCGTTGACGCCGCCGATAATTTCATCCAGCGAATTGCTGAGCGCTTCCAGGTTGAGCCGGCAGGCAAATTTTCCGCTTTGCCCGTCCCTGTATATGTTTTTTAACAGAAACTGTACAAGCTCCCGGCTCTTCAGTTTGTGTTTCAGGAATCCGGCAATTTCTTGACGGCTGGTAAGGCGCCTGCCGGCCTGCTGAACCTCTCCCAAAGCCTGCAGAATTTGCCGGTGCCGGAGATACTGGCTGTTATCCCCCGACAGCCGGTAGTCTACAGGTGCAATGTCTACCACCACCAGCTTTTCGATAAGCTCCGGATAGTCGGCGGCAAAGGCCATGACTGTTTTGCCGCCCATACTGTGTCCTATAATAATGGCTTTTTGCAGACCCCGGGCTTTAAAAAAAACAGCCAGATCTTCCTTCATGGCCGTATAGTTGTGGATGTCATTGTTGGGTGAACGTCCGTGATTGCGCTGGTCTACCAAATAGACGTGATGCTTTCCGGCCAGTTTTTTTCCAACGGTCAGCCAGTTGTCTGATGCCCCGTACAGGCCGTGTACAATGACAATGTTTTTTCCTTCTTTTCCTTCTTCCCGGTAGTACAGTTTCATCCAGGGGGTATGTAAGTGTTTTTTGTTTTGAAGCAGAGCAACATGCCGGACCGGGCCGGTTTTCCGCCTGCCGTCAGGCTTTGATACAGTCCAGATATTCTCTGATGGTTTGGCGGAGTCCCATATACAGGGCATCGGCAATCAGGGCGTGACCAATGGACACTTCGGCGATTTCCGGAATCATATCGGTGAGGAACTTCAGATTGCGAAGGTTAAGGTCATGTCCGGCATTGATGTCAAGTCCCAGATTACGGGCCAGCCGGGCAGCCTCCAGAAAGGGGGCTACGGCTTTTTCAGGATCTGCGGAGTATAATCGGGCATAAGGCTCAGTATACATCTCTATCCTGTTGGTGCCCGTAGCTGCTGCTCCTTCAATCATTTGCAGATCGGGATCCACAAAAACCGAGGTCCGGATGCCTTCTGCCTGCAGTTCGCGGATAATCCCTCTCAGAAAATCCCCGTGCTGAAGGGTGTTCCACCCGTGGTCGGAGGTCAGCTGTCCAGGTCCGTCGGGCACGAGGGTCACCTGATCGGCATGTACGCCGGTAACCAGCTGCATGAATCGGTTATCCGGATAACCCTCAATATTAAGTTCGGTTACGATGCGGGGTTTAATGTCATAAACATCCTGCAGACGAATATGCCTTTCGTCCGGACGCGGATGAACGGTGATGCCTTCTGCTCCGAATTTCTGGCAGTTTACGGCGGCTTCAACGACATCGGGCACCGAACCCCCCCGTGAGTTTCGCAATGTCGCTATTTTGTTTATATTTACACTAAGTCTGGTCATGACAACTGAGAATAGGGCTGCAAGTTACAATTTCCTCCGGAAACGGGGTGTTGAGTGGCCTGATTTTTGCTGTCTGGACTGATAAATTTAATAAGATTGTTGCATCTTCGCCTGGCCTATTCGTCAGGCGAAAAGGTAAAAAGTAAACGAGGCGGATTGTTGTTCGCTGGTAGAAAAAGATACAAATGCTGGCAAAAGATCTTATTTCTGAAGCTATTCCTTCCCTGCGGACCGATGACACTGGTCAGCAGGCCCTGAACTGCATGGAAACTTTCCGGATTTCTCATTTGCCGGTGGTTGATGGTAAGGAGTATATCGGGCTGATTTCCGATAAGTCTGTTTATGATCTGAATTTGGCAGAAAGGCATATGGGGGATTGCCTGGAACAGTTGGTACAGCCATCGGTCGGCATGAAGCACCATATTTATGAGGTGGTTGCTTTGGTGTCGGAATGGAAAATATCCGTGGTCCCCGTGCTTGATCTTGAACGGCATTATCTGGGTGTAATCACGGTTTTTGACCTGTCTCAGCATTTTGCCGATCTGGTGGCTGTTCGGGAGCCGGGAGGTGTGCTGGTCCTCGAATTGAGTCCTATGGATTATTCTCTGGCCCAGATTGCCCGCATTGTGGAAGAGAACGATGCCAAGATCCTGAGTTTATACGTGTCCAGAAATGAAAATGCCAAGGTAATCCGCGTCAATCTGAAAGTCAATGTGATTGACCTTTCCCCGATTATCCAGACCTTCGTCCGTTTCGATTACACAATCAGCGCTGTATTTATGGACGATTCCCGCCTGAATGATTTATACGGCGACCGGTTTAACCAGTTAATGCATTATCTGAACATGTAAATCGCATTTTGTTATGGTCATCGCTATTTTTGGACTTACGGTCGATCCGGCTTTTTCACCAGATATGAACCGTTTTTTTTCCCTGCTTCGGGACCGGAAGGTCCGTTCATACGTCTATAAACCGTTTTATGAGCTGATGATGCCCGCCGGGGTGATCGATCCCGGCATGGTGGCAGGCGTGTTTACCCGGGGAGAAGAGTTGCCGGAAACGGTACGTTACCTGTTCAGCATAGGCGGAGACGGCACGTTTTTAAAATCCGTGCGGACCTTGGGCAACCGGTCTGTCCCGGTTATCGGAATCAATTCCGGCAGGTTGGGATTTTTGTCGGCCATATCCAGGGAAGGCATGGAAGGAGCCATTGACGATGTGTTAAACAGACGCTATGAAATTGAAGAGAGGGCTTTGCTTCAGGTGGATGGTCCTGATGTTTTTTTTGGTGATTTCAATTATGTGCTGAATGAGATTACCGTGACCAAGATGGACAGTTCCTCCATGATCAATATTCATACTTACCTGAACGGTAAATACATAACGAGCTACTGGGCCGACGGATTGATTATTGCCACACCCACCGGTTCTACAGCATACTCCCTGAGTGTGGGAGGTCCCATCCTTTCCCCCGATTCGGCCGATATCGTAATTACCCCCATCGCTCCTCATAACCTGACCATGCGGCCTATCGTCATCCCCGATAAGAACAGGTTAACCCTTCGGGTAGAAGGACGCGGCCATCAATTTCTGGCCTCCCTGGACTCCCGTTCCCGGGCTGTGAACTTCCCAGGAGAGATTCATATCCGGAAGTCGGATTTCCGGGTTCAGACCATCCGGCTTCCGGAACATGATTTTTTCAATACCCTGCGTAATAAACTGATGTGGGGAACAGATCGCCGGAACTGAAACTGCTTAACAATTTTTAACCACAATTTGCCTTTTATAATAGGCTTCATTCAGGTTGTTTTGATAATTATATTACTTTTGTACCACCTGAAAAGTATTATAATTAATCTGTAATCACTGAAATGATTGGGTTATGTCCGTCTTTACGCGGTGGGTGGAAACGGACATTATATATAATTTGACCGGATGACTTTAAAGGATAACATTATAGCGAGCAAGGTCCCGCAGCATGTTGCCGTAATCATGGATGGCAACGGGAGATGGGCTGCCCGCCACGGAAGCATGCGGATTACCGGACACGAGCATGGCGTTGAAGCGGTTAAGTCGGTCGTTGAGGGATCCTGTGAGATTGGTATAAAATACCTTACGTTGTATGCATTTTCCAAAGAAAACTGGGCCCGTCCCATGGAAGAGGTGGATGCTCTGATGAACCTGCTTGTTCAGGCTATTAAGGAGGAAACACAGCATATGAAGGAGCAAAACATTTCTCTGGGAATGATAGGTGATTCCGACAGCCTGCCTCTTCACGTTCAGGAAAAACTAAACTGGTCGATCAGAGAGCTGAAAGCATGCACCGGTCTCAAAGTCATTCTGGCTCTCAGTTACAGCTCGAGGTGGGAAATAACCCAGGCCATTCGGAGCATTGTCCGGGATGCCGAAAACAAAAAGCTGAAGGCTGAAGATATTCAAAAGGAGCTTGTCGAACAATACCTGGCCACGAGGGGAATTCCTGACCCGGAACTGGTAATCCGAACCAGCGGTGAAAGCCGGTTAAGCAATTTTCTGCTCTGGCAACTTGCCTATGCCGAATTGTATTTCACCCCTGTGCTATGGCCTGATTTCCGTAAAGAAAATCTGTTTGAGGCAGTCTGTGATTTTCAGAAGAGGGAAAGAAGGTATGGAAAAACCAGTCAACAATTAGGGAGTTAATCAAGATACAGAAATGCAAAAACTGAACGTTATTTTCTTGTTTTTATTCCTGGGCATGACCGGTCATGCCCAGGTAAATGAAGGAACAAATTTCTCAATTGATTATTCCAGTGCACAAAAATATACGATTGCCGGCATTGATGTTCTTGGGATTCGCTATCTGGATACCGATGTGCTGATTCAGATTTCGGGACTGGCCGTGGGCGATGAGATTACCGTCCCCGGAGATGAGATTTCCGATGCGATCCGTAAATTGTGGGGGCACCAGATGTTTTCGGATGTCAAGATTGAAGCGGAGAAAATTGAAGGGAACCGGATCTGGCTTAATATCTACCTGCAGGAAAGGCCCCGTTTGGCTGATGTTAATTTTTTCGGGGTTTCCAAATCCGAGGAAAAAGATATTACCGAACGGGTATTGCTGCTGAAAGGCAGTCAGGTAACGGATAATCAGCTGAACAATGCGGAGCGGATTATCCGCAATATCTTTCTGGAGAAGGGGTTTCTGAATACGGAAGTTCATATCGTTCAGCGTGACGATTCTGTTCAGGTGAACAGCGTGGTCCTGGATATTCATGTGGACAAGAAAGAAAAGGTGAAGGTCCAGGAAATCTTATTTCACGGCATCGATCATCTGAATGCTTCCACGTTGAACCGGGCCATGAAAAAGACCAATGCCAGGGGAATAAAAAACTTTTTCAGAACCAAAAAGTTCCTGGAAGAGAAATATGAGGAAGACAAGGACAATGTGATTGGTAAATACAATGAGCGGGGGTACCGGGATGCCACCATTGTGTCCGATACGGTTACACCCCTCCCTAAGAACCGGGTAAAACTGGATATCTGGATTGATGAAGGAAATAAATATTATTTT
The DNA here is from genome assembly GCA_050256015.1 of Mangrovibacterium sp. Taxonomy (GTDB): domain Bacteria; phylum Bacteroidota; class Bacteroidia; order Bacteroidales; family Prolixibacteraceae; genus JBFWIL01. Next base: position 11,807 of record JBFWIL010000015.1, read on the forward strand.
GGCGATATACGCTGGATGGGAAACACGGTTTACCCTTCCGATTACCTGACTTCCATGCTTGGGGTGGAGAAGGGGGATGTGTTTGATCAGAAAAAGCTGGATAAAAGGCTGACCACCGATGATGATGCCGTGAGTAACCTTTACCTGGATCACGGATATTTGTTTTTTAACCTGGAGCCGGTTGAAGTCAATGTGAATAACGACACCATTGATTTTGAGATGCGTATTTATGAGGGAAACCAGGCCACGATAGACAAGGTGATCATCACGGGAAATACAAAAACCCACGAACATGTGGCTCGCCGGGAACTTCGCACTTATCCGGGCGATCTGTTCAGTAAAGCCGATATCATCCGTTCCGTGCGTGAACTTTCCCAGCTGGGGCATTTTGACCCGGAAGCCATTAATCCGGTGCCGATTCCCCATCCGGAAGACGGAACCGTGGATATCAAATACGAACTTCAGGAAAAATCAAACGACCAGATCGAGCTTTCCGGAGGCTGGGGAGCCCGGATGTTTGTGGGAACGCTTGGGTTGCGATTCTCCAATTTCTCGGTCCGGAATATTTTCAATAAGGAAGCCTGGCGTCCGCTGCCTACCGGTGACGGTCAGACGCTGAGTATCCGGGCACAGACCAGCGGAAAGTTCTACAAGAATTACAGCTTTTCCTTTGTCGAACCTTGGCTTGGAGGGAAAAAGCCCAATTCTCTTTCCGTCTCTTTCTCCCGTTCCAAGGTGAATTACTCGGCCAACAGTTACTATAACCGGGGCTACAATCCTTACAGTTATGGATACGGATACGGGGGGTATGGCTATGGTAGTTATTATGGTTCCGGCTATGGCTATTACGATGACGGAGATTCGGAAGACGATCAGATTCAGATTACTTCGGCCATTGCCCTGGGATACGGATACCGTCTGTCCTGGCCGGACGATTTCTTTACCCTTTACCATGAGGTGTCCTGGGAGCATTACAAACTCAGGAATATGTCCGATTATTATTACTTTTTGAGTGATGACAGTGACGACGATGGTGATGGCCAGTTCAATAACCTGAGCTTTAAAACCGTATTCGGAAGAAATTCGGTGGACAACCCGCTCTTTCCCCGCCGCGGATCGGAATTTTCACTGGCTTTGCAGACCACAATCCCGTTTTCCCTGTTTAACGGGAAGGATTATGCTTCCAATACCATGTCGGCCCAGGAACGGTATAAATGGATTGAATACCACAAGTGGAATTTTAAGGGCGACTGGTATATGCCTATGACAACCAATACCAACCTGGTGTTGCATGCCAAATTTGAATACGGTTTCCTGGGATATTTCAACGAGGATGCCCGTTCTCCTTTTCAGCGATTCAGGCTTGGCGGATCGGGCATGTCGGGTTACAACCTGTACGGTTCGGATATCGTATCCCTGAGAGGGTATGAAGATTACAGCCTGAGCCCGACCACCGGTTCCAATCTGTATGATAAGGTTTCCCTGGAACTGCGCTATCCTGTTACCCTGAAACCTTCAGCCACAATTTATGTGCTCGGGTTCATGGAAGGCGGTAATGCGTGGATGGATTTTGATGACTTTGATCCCTTTGATCTGAAACGCTCTGCCGGTATTGGTGTGCGCATCTTCCTTCCCATGTTTGGTCTGATGGGAATTGACTGGGGATACGGATTTGACGATGTGAACGGCGATTCTTCGGTCGGAGGAAGTCAGTTCCATTTCGTTATCGGCCAGCAGTTCTGATCGGTTTCGTTTTGGCCTGGTATTTGTATCTTTTGAATCGTAACAAGGATCCTGTGAAATTAAAACGTGAAAATATGAAACGGATTGTAATGACAGCCATTTTCCTGATCGCTGCAGGAGCAGTAGTCATGGCTCAGAAGTATGCCTATGTGGATCAGGAGTATATTTTCGGGAATATTCCGGCCTATGTCCAGGCCCAGGATCGTCTGGAAGCATGGACAGAACAGTATCAGGCGGAGCTGGCTGAGAAACGGAAGTCAATCGAACAGATGTATGCCGCTTATCAGTCGGAAGCGTCCCGTATTTCCGCCGATGTCAGGCGTCAGCGGGAAGATGCGATAATTCAGGCGGAAAAGGATTATAAAGAACAGCAAAGGCAATATTTCGGACCGGAAGGTGAGATGTTCCAAAAGGAACAGAAGTTGCTTCAGCCCATTCGTGAGCGTGTTCAGCAGGCGGTGGAAAATCTGGCAGTTTCGGGCGGTTATGCCGTGATTTTTGACAAGGCTGCCGGACTGTCCATGATCTATGCCAATCCTCAGTACGACCTGAGCAATCTGGTTTTGGAAAAACTTGGTTATAAAAAATAAACTCCTATATTTGTGAACAAAATTTTAGATCAGGAACAACCGGATCATAGATCGGAAGGAATTATTGCATACAACAAAAAATTACTCGAATGAAACCAATTTTCAAGATTTGCCTGATAGCAATGGCCCTGCTTTCGGCAGGAGCGGTAAATGCGCAGGCTTTAAAGTTCGCCCATATTGATTCACAGGCTCTGATACAGGCCATGCCCGAAACCAAGGAGGCCCAGAAATCAATCGAAAATCAGGCCAGCGGACTGGAAACCCAGCTGGCTGACCTGCAGAAAGAATTTCAGACCAAGCTGACCGATTATACGCAAAAAGCCGATTCCCTGACCGATCTGGTCCGCCAGGCCAAGGAAGAAGATCTGCAGAACCTGCAGCAGCGTATTCAGTCGTTTAACAACAGTGCCAGCCAAAAATTGCAGCAAAAGCAGGCTGAGTTGATGCAGCCCATTTTTGAGAAGGCCAATCAGGCTATTGCTGATGTGGCCCGCGAGCAGGGCGTGATTTATGTGTTTGACAGCAATAACGTACTCTACAAATCTTCTGCCAGCATTGATCTGTTACCTTTGGTGAAAGTCAAGCTGGGAATACAGTAAATCTTTGCGTGGCGGCGGAGCTTGCCTTATGGCAGATAAAAGAATTTGGGAAAGCTATCTTTTTGGGTAGCTTTCCTTATTTTTGCATGAAAGTAAAAGTATGGCAGGAAATTATCATCCAATCGGCGTTTTTGACTCGGGTTACGGCGGACTGACCGTACTGCGTGAGCTGGTTCGCGCCTTACCGCAGTATGATTTTGTCTATCTGGGCGACAATGCCCGCACTCCGTACGGAACACGATCTTTTGAGGTCGTATACCGGTATACACTGGAGGCGGTGAAGAAACTGTTTGACATAGGCTGTCCTATGGTGATCCTGGCATGCAATACTGCTTCGGCCAAGGCGTTGCGAACAATTCAGCAACGGGACCTGCCGCGTATGGCCCCCGGGAACAGGGTGTTGGGGGTTATTCGTCCCAGTGTGGAACATGCTGCCGAAGTAAGCCGGAACGGTCATGTCGGGGTGCTTGCTACCAATGGTACGGTGGCGTCACACTCTTATCCTGTTGAACTCGAAAAATGGTCCGGGGGAAAAATTATCCGTACCAGTCAGCAGGCCTGTCCGATGTGGGTTCCCCTTGTGGAAAACCGACTGATTAATACCCCGGGGGCTGATTATTTCATCCGTACTGACATGAACCGGCTGTTTGAACAGGATCCGGCAATTGACAGCCTGATTTTGGGCTGTACACATTATCCCCTTTTGCTGGACGGCATCCGGAAGTACCTGCCCGGTTCCCGGGTTAACCTGATTGAACAGGGGCCTATCGTTGCCGGAAAACTGGCAGATTACCTGCAGCGGCATCCGGAAATGGAAAAGCGATGCTCGCGGGGTGGGGCTGTTGCATATTACACCACAGAACAGGTTGAACTGTTCGAGGCCCAGGCCCTGCAGTTTATGGGGCAGGCCGTTAAGGCCGGCAGAATCCATTTTTGATTATCTCCAGAGACTCTCAGGGTAGTCTCCGCGGCAGATCAATTCCCGGATTTGCCTGACTACACAGGGCTTGTCTTCCGGATAGGTTACTCCGAACCAGGGCGAATCGGCGGCCTGCAACACCCGCGTTTGTGCTTCACCCGTGTTAATAATCTCAAAGACTACGCTGGGAATGTAAAATTCCGATTTGGGCTGGCTTATTTTTTTATCGAGAAATTTCCGGAACCGGGATTCCATGTGTTCAAATACAGAGGGATGAAAACCCCAGAAATTCATGGAAACGAGGGTGTTTTCTTCCAGTAGGATCTCCTGGTTGTCTTCCCGGTAGCAAATGGTGTTTCCTTTCCGTGCAATGCTGGTGCGTTCGGTGATTTCCTCCAGGTTGTTCTCTTTATCTGTTTTGCAGACTCCGCGCGATACGGAGCCGAAATCCGAAAGTGTATTTTTCAGCAGATAACCCACCATGGCATATTTTTCCGGGGAAATTCCTTTTTTTAAAAAAGCGGCCATTTCCCGGAAGGCTCCCGATCCGTAAAAATCATCGGCGTTGATTACGGCAAAAGGCTCGTGTATCAGTTCCCCGGCAGCCAGAACCGCATGTCCGGTTCCCCAGGGTTTTGTCCGTCCTTCGGGCAGACTGTATCCTTCGGGCAGCCGGTCCAGCTCCTGATAGGCATATGCCAGTTCGGTACCTTCGGGCAGCTTTGATTCATATCGGCTGATGAATTCATCCGCAAAACTCCGGCGGATCACAAATACAATTTTTCCAAAACCGGCGCGGAGTGCGTCAAAAACGGAATATTCCAGAATCGATTCCCCGTGCGGACCGACTGGTTCAATTTGTTTCAGCCCTCCGTAACGGCTTCCCATTCCGGCAGCAAGGATTAGTAAACTGGGTTTCATAGATGAGGTGTTTTGACAGCAAAATCCCGACACATAATCATGGATTATTTACATCAGGCTCGTCTTGCATATACCAACTGGCATACAGGCTGTAAGAGCTGGCAATTCGATGCAGTTCCCCATCCATTAATTCCTTGCTGATATTTTTTATTTTTTTTGCGGGGGTTCCGGCATATACGCTGGCTCCTTCCACCCGTGTTCCCCGGGTAACCACCGATCCGGCGGCAATAATTGTATCGCTGACGATTTCCGCATCATCCAGGATTACGGCATTCATCCCGATCATGACATTATCGCAGACCGTACAGCCATGCACAATAGCTCCGTGAGCTATGATTACATTGTCGCCGATGCGGGTGGCAGATTTTTTATAGGTGGCATGGACAATGGCTCCGTCCTGGATGTTGGTGTTGTTCCCTATCCGGATGCTGTTCACGTCTCCGCGAATAACCGTATTAAACCAGATGCTGCAGTTGTCTCCAATTTCCACATCTCCGACGATTGTGGCATTTTCGGCCAGGAAACAGTTTTTCCCGATCTTTGGAGTCTTTCCGTTTAACGTTTTAATTAAGGCCATAACCTTTTTTTTAATTTTACAAACTTACATAAAAATCGAGAATTTATAAGTGTGTAAAATAAAAATGGGGGAATTACACACCCCCTAAGAAGGATTTGATCTTGAAACAGAATCAAATCCGGCCTGAATCCGGAAGTGTCCGGGTATAAAAGAATGTTCCCCGGCTGTTGAAGCGGACATTTGCTGTCTGAAGCCGGATTTATATAGCGGAAAGCAACATTTACCGGCTGTTTGTATACAGCTGTGCTTATTTAAAATGTTTCCGGATTATGAATTTGCTATTTTTGTACCTGTTTGAACTTACAGTTCGGGGGGAAGAAGCTGTTTGTGATTACTTTATGGAAGAAACAGTACTTCCCCCGGAGAGCAGCTGAAATTAATATCAGAAATACATGAAGGACGCAAAAGTTATTGAGCTTGAAGAGGTTGCCATCCGGTTTTCCGGAGATTCGGGCGACGGTATGCAGTTGACAGGGACGCTGTTTTCGGATGCATCTGCGCTGTTTGGAAATGATATCTCAACTTTTCCCGATTATCCCTCGGAAATCCGGGCCCCTCAGGGTACGGTAGGCGGTGTTTCCGGGTTCCAGGTGCAGTTGGGGAAGAAACACATTAACACGCCTGGCGATTCTGCCCACGTGCTGGTCGCCATGAATCCTGCTGCAGTTAAGGCCAATGCCCGGTTCATGAACCCGGGGGGAACCATCATCTTTGATGTGGATGCATTCCATGGGAAAAATCTGGAAAAAGCCGGCTTTAAAACGGCCGATCCGTTTGCGGAATGTCAGCTGGAAGATTTTGACAAGATTCCCGTTCCGATCACCAGTCTGACCAAAGAATGCCTGAAAGATTTTGCACTTGATAACAAATCGGTGCTGAGGAGCAAGAATATGTTTGCTTTGGGACTGGTGTGCTGGATGTTTGGCCGCCCTCTGGATTACATTGAGCAGTATATTCAGCGGAAATTTGTCAAAAAGCCCCTGGTGGTCGAGAGCAATACTGTTGTCTTGCATGCCGGGTACAATTACGGTATGAATATGCAGCATATGACCCCGCGTTACCTGGTGCATCCGGCTGCCATAGAAAAAGGTACGTACCGGAATGTCAACGGGAATCAGGCCACGGCCTATGGTCTTCTGGCTGCTGCGGAAAAAGCGGGCCGTGAACTGTTTCTTGGAAGTTACCCTATTACCCCGGCTACTGATGTGCTGGTTACGCTGGCCCGGCGTCGCGATCTGGGAGTTAAGACGTTTCAGGCAGAGGATGAAATTGCCGGGATCTGTTCAGCTATCGGAGCTGCTTATGCAGGCGACCTGGCCGTCACTTCAACTTCCGGCCCCGGTTTTGCCCTGAAGTCGGAGGCACTTGGTCTGGCCGTAATGGCTGAATTACCTCTGGTTGTGGTCAATGTGCAGCGGGGAGGGCCTTCTACCGGGTTGCCCACCAAGACAGAACAGTCGGATCTTTTGCAGGCTCTTTACGGACGTAACGGGGAAAGTCCGCTTGTCGTACTGGCGGCCAGCACGCCCTCCGATTGTTTTTATTATGCTTTTCTGGCTTCGAAGATAGCCATGGAACGCATGGTTCCGGTTGTGTTGCTGACCGACGGTTTCCTTGGCAATGGCAGCGAACCATGGCGGATACCTTCTATGGAGGAACTGCCGGCAATCAATCCAAGACTGGCGGTTGATGCTGAAAAGTTTAAGGCATATGCCCGTGATCCGGAGAGTTACTCGCGGGAATGGGCTATTCCCGGACAAGCCGGATTTCAGCACCTGATTGGAGGATTGGAAAAAAATATCAGCGGATCGGTAAGTCACGACCCTGTTACCCATGCGCAAAATACCCGTTACCGGGCCGAAAAGGTGGAACGGGTGGCCGATATTCTTCCCGAACTGGAAATCAACGGAGCGGACAGTGGTGACCTGCTGGTGATCAGCTGGGGAGGAACATACGGTCATACGCTGAGTGCCGTGCGTGAGCTTCGTGAGTCGGGCAGGAAAGTAAGTCTGGCCCACTTTAATTTTATCAAGCCTTTGCCGGTTAATACCGGCGAATTGTTCGGCCGGTTTAAGAAACGGGTGGTTTGTGAGTTGAATATGGGACAGTTTGCGGCTTATCTCCGGGACAAGATTCCCGGATTTGATTATCACCAGGTAAATAAGGTTAGCGGTCTTCCCTTTACGGTTAAGGAACTGAAAGAAAATTTTAAAAAATTACTGGAGGATTAACAATATGTCTGAAATCAATTATACTGCCAAGGATTTTAAAAATAACAATGAGGTTCGCTGGTGCCCGGGTTGCGGCGATTATGCTATCATGAATGCGGTACAGCGTGCCATGGCTGCTTTGCAGGTACCGCATGAGAAGTTTGCTGTTATCTCGGGAATCGGTTGTTCTTCCAGGTTCCCCTATTACATGAGCACCTTTGGTTTTCACTCCATCCACGGGCGGGCTTCGGCCATTGCCTCGGGGGTAAAGGTGGCCAATCCCGGACTGAATGTCTGGGTTATAAGCGGAGACGGAGATGCTCTGGCTATCGGGGGAAATCATTTTATTCATTTGGTCAGGCGAAACATTGACCTGAATCTGATTCTTTTCAACAACAAGATCTACGGACTGACCAAAGGCCAGTATTCCCCGACTTCCGACCGGGGAGCACTTACAAAAACGTCTCCCTTTGGTACTATAGAAGATCCTTTTATTCCGGGTATGCTGGT
>JBFWIL010000016.1:0-19830 GCA_050256015.1 Mangrovibacterium sp.
GGGATAAACACCTACCACCACTCCCTCCCGGATGGTAAACTCCGGGAACTCCTGCTTGGGCATGACAAACAGACCAATGATGCCGACAATGGAAAGCAGACCGATGATCAGCATAGTGATCCGGTTGTAGCGCATGGCCGATTCAATAATTCCGGCTTTTCCTTTCTTCATGGCAGGCTTACTTTTGCTCCTTCATACATCTTATGGTATCCTTCCGTAACAACGACCTCCCCCCCGGAAAGGCCCGCTTTCACAATTACACCTGCTCCGGTCAGATTTCCCGTTTTCACAGCTTTTCTTACTGCCAGGTCTCCGGCCACACACCAAACGAACTGCTCTCCGGAAGCGTTGCGCTGGATACTGTTTACAGGCAGGGCAATAAGTCCGGTTTCTCCCTCACGCTCCAGCTTAACCCGGCAAACCATCCCCGGCAACAGCTCACGGTTGCCGTTCTCCACACGGATCCGCACTGCATAGGTATGCGACACAGGATCGGCCACAACTCCCTTCTCAATTACTTTCCCCGGGAAAATTTTGTTGTTTAAAGCCGCAACAGATACCGACGCCTCATCCCCTTTTCCAATCCGGGAAATTTCCTTTTCCGGAACCGGAATTTTTACTTTTACCGTACCGATATCCAGCAGACTCAACACCTGCTGATTTGGCAGTACATGCTCTCCGGGTTCGGCAGCCCGAAGACCTATAACTCCGCTAAAAGGAGCCTCCATGCGACTGTCTTCCAGATTCTTTCGGGCAATCTCCTCCATAGAACGAGCCTGTTCCAGTTTGGTTTGTGCTTCTATGTATTTGATTTCGGGCAAACTCTGATTGTCGTACAGCAATTGCAGCCGGTTCAATGCATCACGGGCCTGCTTCAGGGAAGACAGAGCGGCCTGATGGGTACTTTCCAGGGAAGTGCGGTCAAGCCGGGCAAGCAAGACCCCCCGGGAAACATACTGTCCTTCCGTAACTCCGATCTTCTCGATTTTTCCCTGAATAGGAAAACTAAGCGATAACGCGACTTCTTCCTCTACCATTCCGATAAACTCGTTCGTGCCGATAGTAACAACCGGCTCTGCAAGCACGGTTTTCACCGGGATTGCGGAATCTTCCCGTCCCGGCTCCCTGTGAGAAGAACAACTGCCTGTCAATAAGCCAACACCCGACAAAACAGCAATGACCAGATTAATTTTAACCGCCATACTTTTATCCTTTAAAAATTTATACCTATCCGATTTCTTACTGATCGGGCCATACGAATCCCTGACCATAGCTTCAGAAATTCGGCAGACGGGATTCCAGCCCTCTGACGACAAGAGCAATAATACCCTCAATGGTACTCTCGTATTCCGGATATTTTCCCTGCAGAAACAAAGGAACTTCCAGCCCTTTCATGCCCATGAGAATAATATCTACCATTTTGCCAACATCCCCAAATTCCAGGGTGCCATCCAAAAGACCTTTTTCCAGAATACCGGTGAGCTGTCCCTTCTCAAAAGCCTCAAAACCGGCCCGCACCTCATCAACAAAACTATATTTTACAGAAAAATCCGCACGAAGTATTTCATGATAATGAGTTGCCCCGCTCAGCAACTTATTGCGGGTAATCATATAAGACTGAAGCATCCGCAGCGAACTTACCTCACCACCCGAAAGACGGCTAAGTTGCCGTTTAACCCCGTCCAGTTCATTCTTCAGCACCTCTTTGTACAAATCCTCCTTACTTGCAAAATAGTAATAAAGAACCCCCTTGGCCTTCCGGATTTGTTTCGCAATCTCATCCATAGTTGTTTTGTGAAAGCCAAATCTGGCAAAGCACTTGTCTGCCGAGTCAACAATCAGGTTCTTTACAGTAGTCTTTCTCATACGATCTGACCAATTCGGTTAATTCGTCAAATTTATTTCAAAAAAACCTATTTGCAAAACATTCCCCGTTAATTTTAAATAAAATTAACATAAAATAAACTGAGGATATTCCATTTACACGCTAAAAGACAACCCGCGGTCTTTTCCGGAGCAATTCAAGCTGATGTTCTCCTGAGCCGATTCCTTCAATCCGCCAGAAATCTCCTTCCCTTTTGGCAGGAACTTCGCTGCCGTTTAATTGAAGTTCGGTAAGTCCGGGCCAGTACGGCAGATATACATCAGCGGTCGAATTGGCAGGAATTTTTACGCAAAGCCGGAACAATTTACCCGGTTCATTATCAAAAACCACCTGGACATCGCCCCGGACGGTAGGGTATATGATCTTTGCATGGCACAGATCTCCGGGCTGCGGTTTGATCCTGATTTTCGCAAAGCCCGGCTCCAGCGGCTCAATGCCCATCAGTTTCCGGGGAATACTGTTGGCCGGTACAGCCCCCCATGCATGATTCCAGTCCTGATTGGGTTTGTACCTGTTATCCCAGGCTTCCATGGTGATGGTCGAACCGGCCCGGATCATATTGTACCAGCTCCGTTCAGAAACGGAGCTCAAAAGCTGCAGCCCGTATTGTCCGTCTCCCCCTTCGTACAGCGCATCCAGGAGAAACTGAGAACCGTAGACACTGCAAGCCATTCCGCGGGAACGGATGAAGTCCAGCACGCTTTCCTTCTGCTTTTCAGGCACCAGGCCGAAAGCCAGGGGAAACATATTGGCATGCAGGGAGACATGCGCTGTTCCGATACCATCCACATAAATGCCCCGTTTTTTATCCAACAGCTGCGCGTTGAAAGCTTCTCTCACCTTTCGGGCCCGAAGAGCCCAGTCTTCACTGTCCTGCGTTTTCCCCAAAACGCCGGCAATTTTGCTCATCAGCTCCAGAGCCCGGTAATGATAGGCATTGACCACAGTATTGACCTCCTGAAAGACAAACCCGTCGGTCTCTCCCGGTTCCTGCTTTCCCAGTCCTAGTATACCAGACTGCGGCCAATCGACAATGTCACGCAGGTTTCCCCGGAGATGAATGCTTTCCAACAATTCCTCAGTCACCTTTCCTGTGAGCGTACTGATCAATCCGCTTTCCCCGGCCAGTCTGGTGAGGGTTTTGGCTTCCAGTTCGGTATAAAAGGCTTCCAGCAAACTGTTGTTGCCCGTATAGAGGTAATCGTTCCAGGCCATCAGCACCGACTGCAAAATCCATTCCGTGGGCCAGGTGGCATGATGGACCAGATATTCGGCCGTACGCCGGGCCATGCTGTACTCCCGGGCCACCCCATAATGCGAAAGCTGATTAATGTAAGCATCGGCCTCATAGGGAATCCGTTCCCGGTCGCCGTCCACATACAGGCCGGCAAAAGAAGTGGCTTTTATAGAATACTTGCACTGATCCCAGACCTGATTCAGTACCGTATCGGAACTGGTAAAAAAGGATTCTGTTTCATCGAATGGATAAAACACTGTCTCCCGGATCAGCTGTCCGCACGCAAGCGATTCCGCATAGCCCTCCAGTTCACAATATCGGAAGGGGGTCACTTCTCCGGTATAAGCCGGCATCCGGACGGCCTGCGAACCAGTATTCCGCCGATCAGGCCGTATGGCAAGCACATAGGTGTTCCAGCCCCCCTTCAGTACTAGGGAATAGCTTGAATAACGTATGGTTCCTCCCGGATTCCGGTCAATCTGCCCGTCTTTCACTGCCTCCCCCAGACGAATAGCAAGGGTATCTCCCCCGGACTTTCCGTTGAGCGTGATCCGCAGCCGGCCGAAAGAATCCTTGCCAAAATCGGCAAAAACAACAGAGTCGGGACATTCCCGAATTGCCACAGGAAATTCATCCTGTTTTTGCTGCGGATAAAATGCGGTGGCATACTCCTGCAATTTTTTAGCGGTCTTAAAACGAGAGACGGCTGAATAAGCCGACTCATGCCCGTGGTTGTCCCAGGTCTTTACCTTCCAGAAATAAACCTTTTCCGGTTCCAAAGCTTTCCCCTCATAACAAACACTGACAGATTCCCCGCTTTCCACTTTCCCGGAATCCCAGCAATCACCCCGGTCTTTGTCCATCTTTTCCAGACTGGAAGCAACCAGAATGCGGTAGGCCGTTTGCAGGGTATTGGCTTCCCCGGAAGGAACGATCCAGCCAAAGAAGGGTTTTTTCTGAGCAATTTCAGGGTACTGAAAGGATTCACTCCGCTGTATGGCCTCCTCCAGAGGAATATCCACCCGATAGCCGTTCAGAAATACCTGTCCGGCACAGGTCAGCAGATTTACCCGAAGTTTCTCAGGGACAGCTTGTCCGGCAGCTGCCAGACCGCACATAATTAAAAAAGATAACGCTATGGGACAGCTCAGCCGGAGCAGGAGAAAAAATCGAATATTTATCATTTTCATATCGGGTTTATCCGTCAAATTTTAAAATACAGGAAACAATTTGTGCTAATTTAAGGATTTGAAAAGAAAAATCAGATCAATTCCGGAATCAGCCGAAAAAAAACGGAGACCAGTCCATCCTACTGTCCCCGTTCTCTATAAATTAATGTGGTTTTCCTCCTATCTGTTTTCCCAGCCAGGATTCTGAGCCAGGGTGATGTCTTTGTTCGTATCAATAACTGTCTGGGGAATCGGCCAGAGATTGTAATCGAAAGTCAGCGTGGCTTCTGTTTCCGGCCAGAATGCATATTCCCGGATCCGGTCAACCGCAATGGTCCCGCCCATGCGAAGCAGGGTGTTCCAGCGGCATTCCTCATAGACCAGCTCCCGGGCCCGCTCATCAAGAATCAGCCTGAAATCATCATCCATATCATCTGCAGTGACCATGTATTCACACCGGGCTCTTTCCCGGAGCAGGTTCACATCGGCTGCAGCACCCGGTTTATTGCCCATTCTCTGTTTGGCCTCTGCCCGCAACAGAATGGTTTCAGACAAACGGATAATGTATTCGTCGCGGAACAGGTTGCTCCGGTTTTCCCCGTCTTCCAAGCCCGTATACCGGTCGGTGGCAATCTTGCAGGAAACCGGATAGCAAAGGCTCTGATTGTTTTTATTTGTATTGGCGTCAGATGATCCGGAATAAATTTCACCCCAGGGAACGCTTTGCAGATAATAGGGAGAAGACGGTACGTTCCCGATAAAATGACGACGGAACACAATGTCAGAATTTCGCATGTCGTTTGCCCAGTTATCGACATAAATCAGATCACGGGCATAACTGGTAGGAATGACCTGCTTATACCGGTTGTTGCCCCCAAAGATACCTGTGATCAGCATGTAAAATTCAAAATTCTTGTAGCGGAGGGTATTGCTCATGTTCAGACGGAAATTTTCCTTTGTGTAACCCACGATGGTACGGTCGTCTGCCGTAATGCCGGAGACTCCGTCCATATCCATGTATTTGGGCGAACCGGGAGAAGCTCCTGTCAGGGCCATGTATTCCGCATCATCCTCCTGAACGATGCCATCCTGCTTATAACCGTAAATGGCCCCCAATGACTTCCCGATAAACAGGCTGTTACCAATATCATCATCTTCCCGGCCGTCTCCATCGAGATCTTCTCCATAGAGTTTTTTCAGCTTGTTGTTGTTTTTCCAGAAAGTCAGGCCGGTGGTCCAGTTCAGTTCACTTTCCTGAATATTCACCGAACGCAAGGTGAGTTCCACCCCGGTATTGTTAACCTGCCCCATGGAGGCGTAAACAGTCTTGAATCCGTTCATCACCGGAATAGTACGGGTAAAGATCTGGTCGGTGGTTCTGGAAAAATACACGTCCAGATCGGCAAACAGCCGGTTCTTAAGCCAAACCGACTCAAAACCTATATTCCAGGAGTCCGTACTTTCCCAGCCTAGCTCTGCATTCCCCAGTGTGCTTTGCACCAGGCCATAATTGACTGTTGCGGGAGAGTCGGAAAATTCATACCGGTAGCCGCCGGCCGGGCCGTTGGCTACCCGTGACAAGGTTCCGTAAGGCCCAAGCCCCTGGTTTCCATTCTGCCCCCAGGCCAGCTTCAGTTTCAGAAAATCAAGGGGTTCAACACTTTCCATAAAATCTTCCTCGGAAATTTTCCAGGCAGCACCCACTGCCGCAAAATTTCCCCATTTGTTGTTGACCCCAAAGACAGATGCGCCATCCCTGCGGTAAGAGCCTGTCAGGTAGTATTTGTCATTAAAGGAATAGCTTATACGCCCAAGATAACCAATGTTTGAACGTTCATAGCCTCCAATCTGACTGTTATTTATGTTTCCGTCATTTACATACAAATCGACTTTTTGCACCGTGGCCATATGCAATCCGTCGAGCCCCAGAGCTGTATTCCCGTTGGCCGCGAAATCGGACCCTGTAACATACATAATATTATATTTCAGTTCATCGCGCGTGGCTACCAGGGTCGCCTCGACCGAATGTTTCCCGAAGGTATTCCGGTAGGTCAGAATGTTGTCCCACACCCAGCTGTTTGTTGTATTGTGATTCAGGCTGCCATTGGCCTTGGCCAACAGCAACTGTACCGTAGCCGGGGCATAACGTTCAAGTCCGGATCCTTCAGCAATATAGTAATCCTCATAATAAAAGCTGCCCGATTCATTCTGGTCGTAATTCAACAGGTAGTTCATCCGGAAATTCAAGCCCTTGATCCAGGGGACGTCGACCACCAGATAGCTGTTCAGCCGATAGTTGCGACGGATATCGCGATTGTCGGTGGTCCCGTCGTCTACCCCCCACAGCGGATTTACCATAGACTGCGTATAGGGGTATTTTTCGAGATTGCCCTGATCATCACGGTACATCACACCGTAAGGCGACATTTTCTGTGCACTTTCCAGATTAGCGGCAAAACCGGAATAATCACGCCGGGAAAAACTTCCGTCAACCCCCACGCTAAGCCAATCGGTAATTTCAGCATTCACTTTCCCCAGCACGGAGATGCGTTCAAATTCGTCTCCCTCAACAACACCTTTGTTTTTATTGTAGGAAGTGGACAGATAATAGTTGACTCCTTTTGCTGCTCCGGCTACCGAAAGCTGGTAATCCTGTATAACCCCAGTCCGGGTCACTTCATCCAGCCAGTCGGTTTCGTTTCCGGCTTCCAGGTTTTCCAGTTCCCCGGGTTTCATCCAATCGGTAGATCCTTCATTGTATCCGTTGCGGGCATTCACCGAACTGATCCATTTCTCCCCGCTCATCAGATCAGGTTTATTGTTTTGCCACAGCTGAATACCTGCAGAAGTATTAAATGTAATCTGAGGCTTGGTGGATCTTCCTTTTCTGGTGGTAATGGCGATAATCCCGTTGGAAGCCCGGGAACCATAGGCCGCTGAAGACACAGCATCCTTCAGAATATCAAAACTGGCAATATCGTTCGGATTGATATCATTCAGACTTCCCATGTAAATCACGCCATCAAGCACAATCAACGGATCATTGGACCCACTGATGGAATTCTGCCCGCGAATCAGCATGCTAGGATCTCCTCCTGCCGAGTTCGTAGCACCAATATTCAATCCGGAAACATTCCCTTTCAGAGCTTCCAATGCATTCATGTTCGGCGCCAGAGCGATGGGCGAATTTTCCATTTTCACCGAACTGACCGAACCGGTATAATCTCCTCTTCTGGCAGTACCGTAACCAATGACAATCACCTCATCCAGTGCCAGTTCCTCTTCCAGCATAGTCACGTTAATGACCTGCAGGCCGGCGACGGGAATTTCCTGCTTTCGCATACCCACAAAAGAAAAGATCAACACATCATCTCGACCAACAGGGAGGGAAAATCTCCCGTCGAAATCGGTAATCGTACCGGTAGTGGTTCCCTTTACTAAAACCGTCACACCCGGAAGCAGTTCCCCCGTTGAGCTGCGAACTGTTCCCGTAACCAGAGCTTGCTGTATCCGCCTGACCACTCCGGCCTCCTTTGGGGTGATAATAACCTGGCGGTCCATGATCACATATTTCACCTCTTCCCCGGCAAAAAGAAGATCCAGGACATCTTCGATTTCCCGGTTGTTGACCCTTACATCAACAATTTTACCGACATTAATCAGATTGTTGTTGTAGAGAAACAAATAGTTGGTTGTGTTTTCAATCTCCTTCAGCGCATTCTGAATGGAGGTTTTCCGAAGGTCAAGCGAAATTTTGGTGTTTTGCGAGTAAGTGCCCGAGGCAATACTACTGAATACAGACATGCAAAGCACAAATACGGTTAGTCTCATCATAATCAGTACGCTAAGGCCGCCGACACATTTTCGGCCGGCCGACATATTTCCATTTTTTTTCATAACTTTGAACGGTATGAGTTTATACTTGTATTTATGGCCTGAACCCATCAGGCTGTTAAACAGCAGGAAAGTGTTGCAACCACTTTCCTGTTTTCTTTTTGACAGAGAGATTTAAATCATAAGCCTTGTTGTTTTAATATGTTCATTTTCAGTAAATCACGATTTTCCGGTACTGCTCCTTCCCGCTTACGGCCGGAGGCAGACTGACATATTTGTAATTCAGGGGAGTGGAAATGCTCAGGTATTTCAACACCTGGTCGAGTGACTCCCGGCTGAAGGTAGCCGTAAAATGATAGGCCATCAAACTGCTGTCGGCAATTTCAATATCCACATTGTACCAGTGTTCCAGTCTCGACACCAGTTTTTCCACCGGATCGTCGAAAAACACAATTTGCCAGTCTTTCCAGGCCGCATACCGGGTAACTTCCGTTTCGTCCTTCACCACAATCCGGTTTGTCTCCGCATGGAAAACGGCCACTTCTGAGGGTTCCATCCGCAACACAGTCTTTTCCTGTCCTTTCATCTGCTTCCGCAATTCCACCCGGCCTTCCAGTAAAGCCACCTCAACCTGTTTGTCCTGATCATAAGCATTTACATTGAAAGACGTTCCGAGCACCCGGATATGAAAAGAACCGATTTTCACCACAAAAGGCCTTTGGGCGTTTTCCGTCACTTCAAAATACCCTTCCCCGCATAACTCAACACAACGCCGGCCGGCTTGTGCAAAAGAAATCGGGAAACGCAGGCTGCTCCCGGAATTAAGCCAAACTTCGGTTCCGTCAGACAGGGTCAACCGGCTCTGCGTGCCACAGGCCGCCTTGATCTCCTGATACACCGGCTGCCCGGCCTTATTAGCCGAACGGTCCAGAAAATAATTAAGGGTAACCGAGAGGAAAATAGAAAGCAACACGACAGCGGCAGCCATCCTGAGCCAGATTATACGGAATGTTTTTGTTTTAAGGCGGGGAATCCGGTTTTTGGTGGCACGCAGAGCTGCCTCCACATCCACCTCCGGGGAAAGCATGAGGCTTTTGGAATCGTTCCAGAGTTTTCGGTAAACCTCAAATTCTTTCCTGTTCTCTTCGGCTCCGGCCAGCCACTGTTGCAGAAACTGTTGCTCCTCCACACCGGCCTTTCCGGTGAAGGACTTAATCATCAAAGATTCAATTTCTCGTTTTTCCACCTCTGATATCGTTTGTATCAGCTGGACGTAAAAAGAAGGCAGATACCCTATATTAAAACGGGAATTATTTTATTCGGGCATCCCGAATAACAAAAAGATCAAGGGAAGGAACTCGCTCAGCTCCACCCGTAGAATTTTCAGGGAACGGCTGATGAGCGCCTCTACGGCTTTCACGGAAATATTCATCCGGGAAGCAATTTCGGGATAGGTGAGTCCGTCGAAACGACTGTATTCAAAAGCAACACGACAGCGCTCAGGAAGCTGGTTCAACGCCAGAATCAGCCGCTCTTCAAATTCATGCGAAAAAACCTGTCCGAGCAGGTCCGTTCCCCCTTCCTTTTGCTCAACCTCCGTCCGGTCAAAAACAGATTCCCGTCTGTATTTCCGGAGGTAATCAACACATTTGTTCCGGACCAGCACGCACAACCAGGAACCAAGGTTGTCAATATCCGTGGCCTCTTCCCGGATCTCCCAAAGCCTGATAAAACAATCCTGAACCAGACTTTGCGACAAATCCAGATCATGCACGTACAGGTTAGCCTGTGAGCACAACGCTTTATAGTACTGTCTGAAAATATAGTCGAAAGCTTTTTCTTCCCCCTGTTTCAGACAGGTCAACACAAAGCGCTCCGTTGGTCCGGATAGACTTGTATTGATCATAGTTCAAAGATAATTAAATTCCGGGAAACCGCTTTTTATTGGCAGAACCTTTCTGATGTGCATCCATCAGACAGACTGTGCTGGAAATAACATCCGGCGTTTCCTGCATAACACCCCGTGCGTCCTGGAAATAAAAACCACAACAAAATTCAGGGAGTTTTTAATAAACAGAAGAACAGGTTGAATGAACAAAAGAATAGTTGAATGGAGCATAAGAAGGCAGGGTTTTATATTTATTAAGTCTGCTTATATATAAACGCGATTAACAATGCATTAACAAATATCTGACTTTCAAAATATTCAATTGTGCTATTTTAGTCGAAGAAATCAGAACCAATCGCCGGAAATTTATGAGAAGAAGAGACTTTATCTACAAAGGAATCGGAGCCGGACTGCTGACTGGCGTGGGACTCCGGTCCAATTTGTTCGGGAGTGTATTGCCGGGGCAGGCCGTTGAAGGAGCCTCTCCATACGATCTGGTAGCTGTCCGCGGAGGAGAAGCTGAAGTCATGTTTGAAGAAGGCATTGCCGCTCTAGGCGGAATGAAAACCTTTGTCAAAGCCAACCAAACCGTCGTGATAAAACCAAATATTGGCTGGGACACCACCCCCGAACGGGCAGGCTGTACCAATCCGAAACTGGTCCGAAAAATCGTGGAACACTGTTTCCGGGCAGGAGCCAAAGAGGTATATGTATTTGACAATACCTGCGATAACTGGCAGAAATGCTATGCTAACAGCGGCATCGAAAAAGCAGTCAAGGATGCCGGCGGAAAAATTGTTACCGGAGGAAGCGAAAGCCTGTACCAGGAAGTGGAACTAAGCAAGGCAAAAAGCCTTAAAAAAGCCAAAGTGCATGAGCTGATTCTCTCGAGCGATGTGTTTATCAACGTCCCCGTACTTAAACATCACCACAGCACAACGGTTACGGCAGCCATGAAAAACCTGATGGGGGTAGTGTGGGACCGCGGGTACTGGCATCGCAACGACCTGCCGCAGTGCATTGCCGATTTCCCGACATTCCGGAAACCCGACCTGAATATTATTGATGCTTACCGGGTCATGAAGAAAAACGGTCCCCGCGGTGTTTCGCTGGAGGATATTGTGACCATGAAGGCCCAGGTCATTTCAACCGATATTGTTGCCACAGACACTGCTGCCATCCAGTTGTTCGGAGCAGCTCCGGCCTCCATTGCCTACATGAGCAAGGCTCAGGATCATGGACTGGGAACCATGGACCTAAAAAGTCTTAACATTAGCCGGCTAACTGTATAATCGGGTTATGAGAAAATTCTGGAAACCGTTCAGAATCATCATTTCCATGGTAACTCTGGCAGCGATGGCATTTATTTTTCTGGACTTCAGACAACAGATTCCGTCTTCCGGATACCGGACGGTCACCTTTTTGCAGTTTATTCCTTCCCTGCGTAATTTTCTGATCGCAGCAGGACTGCTTTCTTCGGGTTTCCTGGTGGTTATCCTGTTTACCCTGTTATTCGGAAGAGTATACTGCTCTACAGTTTGTCCGCTTGGCATACTACAGGATGTAATTAATTTTTTCTCCAGAAAATTCAGGGGGAAAAAGTTCCGTTTCAAATATACCCGGGCAAAAAACCTGATCCGCTACTCTTTCCTGGCGTTGGCTGTTATTCCTCTTTTTTTCGGCATGATCAGCACAGTCGGGCTGCTTGATCCGTACAGCAACTTCGGACGTATTTTCTCCGGACTGGGACAACCCCTATATACGGGAGCCAATAACCTGCTGTCCGGAATTTTACTGAAAATGGAATTTTACGTCCTGTTTCCCGAACAGCTCCCGGTTACAAACCTGGCGGCCATGGCTTACCCGATACTCTTTCTCGTGATTCTGCTGGTCATGGCCTCCAAATGGGGAAGGCTTTACTGTAATACGGTTTGTCCGGTGGGAACCCTGCTGGGACTGCTTTCGCGCATCTCGCTGTTCAAGATAAAAATCGATCCGGGAACCTGCACCAAATGCGCCAAATGTGCCATAGCCTGCAAATCTCAGTGCATCAACCTGAAAGACCAAACGGTAGACTTCAGCCGCTGTGTGGCTTGCTTTAACTGCGTGAACGCCTGCCAGGACAACAGCATCAGCTATAAACCGACACTCCTCCGGAACTCCCGGCAAAGCACCCCCCGGCATACTCCCTCCAAAAACACAGCCGGAGCCCATGGAACGGCAAGTTCTCCAAACGGCACCGGTCTGTCGAAACGACAGTTTATTGCCGGCTCACTTGCCCTGGCCGGAACAGCCCTGGGGATATACCGCAAAGCGGGGGCCGAAGAAACTGCAGTTGCCGGCAAAGCCAAACAAATTTCGATAAAAAAGGAATACCCCTGTTCGCCTCCCGGATCCGTAAGCCTTAAACACTTTAACGATACCTGTACGGCCTGTCATCTCTGTGTCAGTGCCTGTCCTAACGGCGTACTCAGGCCTTCCCTTCTTGAATACGGGCTGGAAGGTTTCCTGCAGCCCTTGCTGGACCCGGCCAGCGGTTATTGCAATTTTGACTGTACGGTGTGCGGTGAGATATGTCCCGCAGGAGCTATTCTGCCGCTGACCAAGGAAGAAAAACATGTCACCCAGGTTGGCATTGTCAGGTTTGTTAAACAAAATTGCGTTGTATTCACCGACGAAACCCTCTGCGGAGCCTGTTCGGAACACTGCCCCACCAAAGCAGTAATCATGGTTCCCTACAAAAACGAGTTGAATATCCCGGAAGTAAACCCGGCTATCTGCGTGGGCTGCGGAGCCTGCGAGCATGCCTGTCCGGTAAGGCCCCACCGGGCTATATATGTGGACGGACTGGCTGTCCAGCGGGTTGCCGAGAAACCTCATATTGAAAAAAACACCGAAGGAGCGCTGGAGGCGTTCCCCTTTTGAACAACCGGAACCTATCGGTTAAAAGCTGCAGATCGAATGATTTGCAGCTTTTTTTTTGCACTGAACGGATCAGACATTAATTTACATTAATTAAAAAATCAAACAAAACACACCATTGTTCAATTTTTGTTGGTTAATTTGCAGGATGATTACCACAAAGGGAAAACCGGGAATGAGAATGAATATCGGGAAAGACAAAATGCTGCCGGTAGCAATCGCCTTTCTTTTAAACGGATGTACCGGACTGTCCGGTCATGCACAGGAACAGGTCAGAATGACCTTTGGC
This sequence comes from Mangrovibacterium sp., assembly GCA_050256015.1. GTDB lineage: Bacteria > Bacteroidota > Bacteroidia > Bacteroidales > Prolixibacteraceae > JBFWIL01. Next base: position 13,225 of record JBFWIL010000016.1, read on the forward strand.
GAGGCATACGGATACATGCAACAAAACAGTCACACCATAAAACAGTCGGTCCTTCAGGTCAGGCAGAAAGAAGCTGAAGAAAAAGCTTCCGCCGCACTGAAAGTGCCGCAACTGGGCATCACAGGAATGGCCGCAAGCATGTCCAAAAGCCTGCATCTTGATCTTACACCGGTACGTGATGCCATAACTCCCCTGTACGAAACCCTGGGAACATACGGAAATTTTTCCGGCCTGTCAGACGGCTCCGCCGTGTTCCCGGAAGCTGTCAGCACGACCGTGATCCGGCAAAAGATGCTGGAAGCTTCGGAAGAGATAAGCCAGACCTCCTGGGACCAGACCATCCAGGAAAAACAGTTTGCCAGTCTGAGCGCAAACATATCCTGGCCCATTTATGCAGGCGGAAAAATCAGGGCAGCCAACAACGCAGCCAGGATCAGCACCCGGGAAGCCGGACTGAAGATGGAACAAAAAAAAGCGGAGCTGCTGTCCGAGCTGGTAACACGTTACTACGGACTGGTCTTGTCTCGGGAATCAGAGCGTGTCCGCAGGCAAGTGCTGGAAGTTATGGAAAAACACCTCTACGACGCCCGGAAACTTCTTGAGCAGGGGCAGATTGCCCAAGTGGAAGAACTGCATGCCGAAGTTGCCAGAGCTGATGCCGAAAGGGAGCTGCTAAAAGCAGGAAGGCAAACGTCCATCCTCAGTAATGCCCTGCAAAATACCCTGGCCCTGTCCGGCAAAAAATCGCCGGTACCTGCTTCCGGACTGTTTATGCTTAACCGGCTTGAAGAGGTTGCCTATTTCATCGATCTGGCCAAACGGGAAAGTCCCCTGCTCCGGCAGATCAGCACAAAAAAGAAACTGGCCGAAACCGGGATAAAAGCCCAAAAAAGCACTTATCTCCCTTCAGTTGCCCTAACAGGAACTTACGAGCTGGCCAACAAGGACCTGTCTCCTTACATCCCCGAATGGCTCGTGGGCATGGGACTGAACTGGACCCTGTTCGACGGAGCATCCGGATACCGGAAACTCCAGGCTGCCAGGCTCCGGGCTGCCCAGATAGACGAAGCAGGAGAAAAAGCCGAAGACAATATGGAGACCCTGGTCCGGAAACTTCACCACGAGTTGGGTATGCTGTACGAGCAAATGGAGAGCCTTAACAAAACGCTTGCTTTTGCAGAAAGTTATGCGGAAAGCAAAAACCGGGCTTTTCTCGAAGGCCTCACTTCTTCCTCCGAGCAGGTCGATGCACAGCTGATGGTGTCAAAATTCAAGATTGAACGGCTGCAGATAATGTACCGTTATGACGTAACCCTGGCGGCCCTGCTTCAGCATTGCGGTGTGCCTGACCGTTTCCTTGCCTATCAGCAAAGCAGAGATCTTTTTTCAGAAAAATAAAAAAGTATACAAACCATGAATAAAACCAGAAATTTCATCATCGGGATCTTCTTTTCGGCCCTGCTCATTTTCCTGTTGTACACCACCTGGCTGATTACCCGTCCGGTTCCACTAAAAATCCAGGGTGAAATTGATGCCACCCAGATCCGGGTTTCTTCCAAAGTTCCGGGTCGCATCGACGAAATCGCGGTAAAAAAGGGACAACGGGTACAAAAAGGAGACTTTCTGTTTTCCATCAGCAGCCCTGAGACAGAAGCAAAAATGCAACAGGCCACCGCAGCCCGGGAAGCGGCCGAAGCCCAGAATCTGAAAGCCCGCCACGGAGCCCGTGAAGAAGACATCAAGGCAGCCTACAGTACATACCTCAAGGCCGAAGCAGCTGCCCGGCTCTATGAAAAAACGTATCAGCGAATTGCCAATTTATTTGAAGCCGGGGTGCTCCCCGAACAGAAAAAAGATGAAGCGGAAACCCGGATGAAAACATCCCGGGAAACAGCCAATGCGGCCCAGGCTGTCTGGAACAAAGCCAGAAAAGGAGTACGGGCTGAAGATAAGAAAACTTCCGAAGAACTGGTAAGGCAGGCGGAAGGAGCCATCGCCGAGGTCGAAGCCTACCTGAGGGAAACCCGTATTACAGCGCCGGCCAACGGAGAGGTGGCCAATGTGGTTCCTGAAGAAGGCGAACTGGTGGGCTCGGGCTCCCCGGTAATCAGTCTGCTGGACCTGTCGGAAACCTGGGCCGTGCTTTATCTGCGGGAAGACCTGATGCCCATGATCAGGATGGACACGGAATTTAAGGCCGACATACCGGCTCTGGGACTGAAGGATGCCCGCTTTAAAATAGACTATATAAGTCCGGCAGCCGATTTTGCCACCTGGACTTCCACCAAAACGTCGGGCGGCTTCGATGTCAAGTCGTTTGAGATTCACGCTACACCCGTAAAACCGCTGGAAGGTCTCAGACCGGGAATGAGTGTACTGGTTAACTGGAAGCAATTTAAGAACTAGCCGGAAATGGAGAAAAATCCGTTTTTCAAGGTACTTTTCCGGGAGATCGACCGGATGTCTGGATCGGCAATTTACCTGTTCTGCACGCTGATCGGTCCCCTGTTTGCCTTTCTTCTGCTACAGGCCACCTTCTCGAAAAGTATACCCAGAGACATTGCGATGGCAGTGGTTGACCAGGACAGGAGTGCACTTTCCCGAAAAATAAGGCAAAGTATCAACGCCGCTCCGGAAGCGGAAGTATGCGCCCGGCTAACAAACCTGAAAGAAGCATACGGATTAATGGCCCGGGGCAAGATTGATGCCATCGTGCTGATTCCGCAGGATACCGAAAAAAACATTCTGAAAGGCATGCAGCAGAAAATACCGGCTTTTATTAACAACATGAACATCCTGAAAGGCGGATACCTGCAAAAGGGCGTATACAAAACCCTGGCAAGCCTGTCTGCCGGACTAAAGATTCAACTGGCCGTCAAAAAAGGACAAAATGTTGAACAGGCCATGGTCCGGTCCGTACCGGTAAGACTGAACCAGCATATCCTGTTCAACCCCTTTGGCAACTATGCCTATTTCCTGTTAACTGCCCTGCTGCCCCTGATGATCCTGGTGTTCACCCTGCTGACCACCGTCTATGCAGTGGGACTGGAACTCCGGGAAGGCACGGGGCCGGACTGGCTGTTGCATGCCAACGGAAATCTGATTGTGGCGCTCGCTGGCAAACTGCTTCCCTACACCCTGCTCTATGGCATGGTCAGCATGGTGATGAACGTTATCCTTTTCATCCATATGGAAACGCCTGTCCACGGAAGCTTTATGCTGATCATCCTGGGCGAACTGTGGCTCATCCTCACCTACCAGTTTGTGGGAATCCTGCTGGTCTCGGCGCTGGCCAACCTGAGGCTGGCCCTTTCCATAGGAAGCGCCTATTCCATGATGGCGCTGACTTTCTCGGGACTGACCTTTCCGGCATTCGGCATGCCGGCAGTGGCAGAGGTACTTTCCTTCCTGTTCCCGTTCACATACTGGATCCGGATATTCATTTCCCAGGCTATGCAAGGGGGACCGCAAATGCAGGGAGTCAAAGCTCTCTGCTGCTTCCTGCCGTTCATCCTTTTATCATTGCTGTTTTTTCCACGGCTGAAACGAATTCTGCAAGACAAAACGTACTGGGGAAAACTATAGGTATAAAGATACTAGCATCATGTGGAAGAGACTGAAAACAGGAATTGCGATGACCGGTAGTTGTTACCGGCGGGAACTTGAAGCAATATTGAAAGATCCGGGGGCTATGCTTATCCTTTTCGGAGCCCTGATCATCTATCCAATTACCTACGCTTTTGCCTATAAAAACGAATTGATCCGGGAAATATGCACCACCGTCGTGGATCTGGACAACAGCCCCGCAAGCCGTAAACTGGTCCGCATGCTTGAAGCCACGGAACAGCTCGCGGTATCCGGTCAGGCCAACAGCATGGAACAGGCCCGCCAGCTTTTCTATGCCGGCAACCAAGGCGGTATTATCTGTATTCCAAAAGATTTTGAACGCAACCTGCTGGCAGGCAGGCAAGCCAATGTATCGGTCTATGCAGACGGAAGTTTCTTTTTGATCTACCGGCAGGTAATCAACGGAGCAGTCAGCGCCACGGGTATTTTTTCGGCCGGAGTGGAAATCAACAGGCTGACGGCAGAGGGAAAATCTCCTGAACTGGCCATGAAAGCCAGGGATCCGCTGGCCGCAGACCTGCACTTCTGGTTCAACCCTTCATCGGGATACGGCACCTTTCTGATGCCCGGCATGATTCTGATCATCCTGCAGCAAACATTACTCATCGGTATCGGAATGATGGGAGGCACCCGAAGGGAAAAGGCACAACATAACGAGCCGGTGCCGGTGGCCCTGAGACGGGGCAGCATATTCCCCGTATTGTTCGGAAGGACCTTCAGCTACCTGAGCATTTACTTCATCAACTGCCTGATTACCCTGGTATGGGTATACAGCTGGTTTGGCTACCCCAGACAGACCAGTCTCCTACCTGTTTTTATGCTGATCCTGCCGTTCCTCCTGTCGGTAATCTTCCTGGGCATCTCCCTCTCCGTTCTTTTCCGAAGAAGAGAAGAATCCATGCTGTTCCTGATTTTTTTATCGCCCGTTGTCTTCTTTCTCAGCGGAATATCCTGGCCTGCGTCCTCCGTTCCGGATGTTGCATATGCCCTGGCCCATCTTATTCCAAGCACGCTGGTCGTCCCGGCATACCTGCGCCTCCGGATTATGGGTGCCGGTCTGACCGACATCCGGCCGGAATTCATGATGCTCTTGCTGCAATGTACGGTTTACTTTTTCACCGCCATGCTGGCCATTTATTATGAGGCCTGGCACGCAAACAAAAAGAGAAACTAATAGTGAAGCTTCAAAAGTCAGTTTCAATTCACGCTGGGCAGTTGCGCGCCTGATAGTATAGCCTTTCATAAGTTGAGACAGCGACAAACCTTTATTTTTATGATCCCCAATAATTTTGCTTTCAGCCTGTCTTTTACAGCATCATTTACAAAAGGAGCAAAGGTTGAAAAGATAGAGGGCAATATGAGCCGGAAGATACCAGGCATTTACCCAAAATACGAATTAATTAATAACAAGCCACGTTTGCCGCCGTTCTTTTGCATCAAACTTTTATGGTGAAATACCTACAGCCTTGTTAATAAGCATAACGGCACACAGTACCGAAAAACAGTTTATCGAATACATAGGTAAAACTTCAAATGATTATGCAATTCAGTTAGCCGAATACTGGAATAAAGAACAACTAAAGGCCAATGATCAGGTGCCTGTGACCGTATTTAAGAAATGCAAAATAACCAAAATGAGAGCAGATATTGAAATAAAACGATGACAAAAGAAGAAGAAATAATCAAATATCTGAGCGAATCAAATCAAGAATTGAGCGAGATGTTTACTCCCCAGAAAGAAGTAAAAAAAGAGGAAAGTATAAAGAAAACGAGGTTGATGAATTTGTCAATCTGATGAGGGATATGAGAGCCCGGAATAAAGATGTTCCCGGCAAAAGGAATACGAAATAAATTTAATCAAATTAAAATACTTTGAAAATGCTTTAAATTGAAGTCGTTAACTAAATGTTAACTAATCCCATTTCAACTATCTGATAATCAATAAATGTAGTGGAGCTGGCGGGAGTCGAACCCGCGTCCAAACGAGGAAGCCATATGCTTTCTACATGCTTAGCCCTGACTTGATTTTCGAGTAAAAACTGGATCACGGCCACCGATCTTTACCTTAGCTTCTAAAGTTTTGCAACCCAGACGAAGCTGCTGAACTGCTAGCCCCGATTTTCCTGCACCGCCTCTCCGAATAGCCTCAGAGCAGGGCATCCGGGCGATGTCTTGTCCAGACACCTTGTGCCCGGATTAAGCGTTAACCTACTGAAATTCGGTTACGCAGCAAGAGCGTAATTGTTTTCGCCAATTAAAGGTTCGGTCATTGAGATTATCGAGCCAACCACCAAAGCTCGGCATGCTTACATACCTCTTCTACCCGCTGTCAAAACCAGTCAGCCCCGGTAAAAGGAATTACAAAAGTACAACATTTTTAGGAGCAAAAAACATGCCGCCTGGAAAACTGGGAAAAATATACGAGATATTTTTGTGTCAGGATTACCAAACAACGAAAAACAGCCGCTCCAATCGGAAAAACTTTTAAAAAAAGCCTGAATCCGAATCATATATCCAACGAAAATATTAATTTTGCATCCCGTTAAGCATCGGGATGTAGCGCAGTTGGTAGCGTACCACGTTCGGGACGTGGGGGTCGTCCGTTCGAGTCGGATCATCCCGACAAAATGACTAACAGTCAAATTTACAAGCCTGCAAATCGTATGATTTACAGGCTTTTTCATTTTTTATAAATCAGTTCGATTTAGACAATTTCAGCAAAAATGAGACCTGTACGGTGAACCAAATGATTTATTGATTTTAGTTCACCAGATCAATTCACACAACTGTAAAACAGTATGTTGAATTGATGATTTTGAACCGCTTTAGGTTTGTTTGAGTGGCCTTGTAAGGGCAGTTCACCACGAGAGAATTCATTTTAATGCAAACACTCAAAAGCTGAACAGTTACCTGAAAGAGATTGCCGACTTATGCGGCATTGAAAAGAACCTGACCTTCCATTTGGCACTGCACCTTTGC
>JBFWIL010000017.1:0-19141 GCA_050256015.1 Mangrovibacterium sp.
GTAATTATTTGCCTCAAAAAGGGATTTTCCATACCTGTTGCCGGCTGGAACGTTTTTTTGAGTTCATGCGCACTGCGGCGTGCTGTCGTTTGGGTGTTCCTCATTTTTTTCAGCAGAACAACGTGTTGTTCAGCCGGAAGCTTTATTTTGACCGGGACGGTTTCAGGGGACTGATGGATGCCGGTTTTGCCGATATGGAGCTTTTGTATAACCGGGTAAAACCGGTGCAGGTACCTGTAGTTACAGCTTCTGCTACTTCGCTTCGCGAAAGGACCGCTCAGACCAGGCAGGATTTTATTAACCAGGTTCAGAAGCGGATCTGCCTTTGCCGGGACGCAGGACTGACGAGAAGAATACTGTCCGTACTGGAAAGCCTGGCCGGTTGGCTGATGGCTGGCGGAATGGCCTGCTTGCTTATGACGGAGCCGGAGTACTGGTATCTTTACCTTTCTCCCCTGGTCTTGCTTGTTGGTATTCAGCTTTTTATTGTTAAAAGTGTACAGAATCGTTTGAAGGAAAGGAAAATCTTTTTATCTTCGTTCATATACCTTTTGGTAAGTCCTTTGGTCAGGTTGTATCAAAGGATGTTGCTAGCGGTTCAATTGCAGCGGAATTCATGGATGTAAACCCGAAGTTGACAGACAAAGCTCAGCAGGATTTTGCCCTGGTTGAGGCCGCCTTGAGAGGGGAGGAAAAAGCCTTTGCACGACTGCTCAGCAAATACAAAGATGCGATTTATTACATGCTGCTGAAGATGGTTTCCAATAAAAGTGATGCGGAAGATCTGACCATTGAAGCTTTCGGAAAAGCATTTAAAAATCTCAATCAGTATTCTCCCAATTATGCTTTTAGTACCTGGCTTTTTAAAATAGCTTCCAACAACTGCATTGATTTTCTCAGGAGAAGGAAAGGGACCCTGGTTTCCATTGAAACAGGCAGTGATGGTGGTGAAGGAGATTCGCCTGTAAAGCTAAAGTCGGTGGATCCGGATCCGGAGCAAAAAATGATCCGCATTCAGCGGGCTATTCTGTTGCGCCGCATTGTCCGCCGGCTGAAGCCCCGCTACCGGATACTGGTTGAACTTCGCTATTTTCGGGAATATTCCTACGAGGAGATTGCCCGTGAGCTTAAACTTCCTCTGGGAACCGTGAAGGCTCAGCTCTTCCGGGCAAGGGAAATGCTTTTTAAGATGATCGAATCGACCGAGATGGAGGAAAATGATGGCTGAAACCAGGGACATGGAAATCATCAGGCGTTATTTCCCCGACCTGAGTATGCTTCAGCTGCAGCAGTTTGCAGGCCTTGGCGATTTGTACCGGGAATGGAATGCGCGGATCAATGTGATTTCCCGCAAGGACATTGACCGGCTTTATGAGCGGCATGTGTTGCATTCGCTGGGCATTGCCAGGGTAATTCGTTTTGTTCCCGGCACCCGTATTCTGGATGTGGGAACAGGCGGCGGATTCCCCGGTATTCCGCTGGCTGTTTTATTTCCGGAGTCTGAATTCCTGCTGGTCGATTCTATTGCCAAAAAGATCAGGGTGGTGGAACGTGTGGTTGAAGCAACCGGACTGATCAACGTGAGGGCCCGGCATGCCCGGGTGGAAGAACTCCGTGAGGAATTTGACTTTGTGGTAAGCCGGGCCGTTACCGCAATGAACTGCCGAACGGCATTCTTTATCTGAAGGGAGGGGAGTTTGAGTCGGAACTAAGTCCGTTTAGCGGTCGGGCAGTTACCTATACGTTGGGTTCCTTCTTCAGGGAAGATTTTTTTGAGACCAAGAAATTGATCCATCTTTCCCTGAAGAAATAAGGAAAATGAAACGTTAATATTTTGGTTGGAAATAAAAAAGATTTATTTTTGCAATCCGAAATAAGCAGAGCAGATCTGAAAAATTAAAATACAAGCACATGAAAAGGACATTTCAACCCTCAAACAGAAAACGCAGGAACAAACATGGTTTTCGTGAACGGATGTCAAGTCCGGGTGGTCGTCTGGTCTTAAAAGCACGCCGGGCAAAGGGCCGGAAAAAGTTGACTGTTTCTGACGAACTCAGGCACAAGGCATAGGCAAGAAACTTCTCTGGAAGACAATGATACCGGAAGGTAAAGGACGGAGTTCCTTTACCTTTTTTTGTTGGTTTTTATGCTTCTGCACGGTGTACGTCTGGTTTGTGCAGTTTTTTTAAGCTATTTTTGTTTCTTATTGATATTGTATTCATGATACGTTTTAAGGCTTTTATGATTAGCAGGATTTTCCTGTGGAACCTGGCGGCTGCTCTGCTGCTGACTGTGGTATTCCTGTTGGTCGTCAGGCTGGCTATTCATACGTATACCGATCACGGAGAATCGTTTGCCGTTCCCGATTTCCGGGGGATGAGCCTGGAAGAGGTCGAACAGACCTGTCGGGAGAAGAAGCTTGTTTATATGCTCGCAGACTCCACTTATGCAGAACATATCACGCCCGGTTCTGTTATTGATCAGTTTCCGCTGGCCGGCTTTCAGGTGAAGGAAGGACGTACCGTATCACTGACTATTTGTGCCCGCAATCCGGAACAGGTGGCGGTACCGAAACTGACTGACATTTCCCTGCGGCAGGCGTTGAGTATTTTGCAGCAAAGCGGACTGAAGACCGGACAAATTGATTACGTGGTTTCCGAGTATCCCAACCTGGTGCTGGAACAGCTGTATGACGAAAAATCCATCGTCGCGGGAGAAACCGTTGACCGTGGGTCGGCTATTGATTTGGTGGTGGGCAGATCCGGGTCAGGTGAACTAACGGTTGTGCCCGCACTTACCGGAGCAGGCTTCGGGCAGGCCGTCAGCGAGCTGGCGGTTATGAATCTGATGCCGGGAGCAGTTATCTATGATGAATCGGTAAAAAGCAGGGAGGACTCCCTGAATGCGCGGGTATGGAGACAAAGGCCCGGAGCGGTACAGGGGCGGTTTGCGGAGGTGGGCAGCTCTGTGGATCTGTGGTTAACTATCGATGAAGAAAAGCTTGGAACAACCGGTTTTATTGGTGAAACGGAAAATGCGGAGACAGAATGATGACCAATCGGGAAGATCGCTGGAATGAGCAGGGCGAACAGGAGGATTCGGGGCTGTTTGAACATTACCACTATACAGTCGATCCGGGGCAGTCGACTGTACGGGTTGATAAATTTCTGGCCCTGCGGATCACCAATGCTTCCCGGAACCGGATTCAGCAGGCAGCCGATGCCGGATGCATTTTGGTGAATGGTCAGCCGGTCAAATCGAATTACAAGGTCAAACCAGGTGAAGAGATTTCCCTCGTGTTTGATTTTCCGAGACGGGAACTAAAGATCATTCCCGAAGAAATGCCCCTGGACATTGTATATGAAGATAATCAGCTGCTGGTGATTAACAAGCCGGCCGGGCTGGTGGTTCATCCCGGACATGGAAATTATACGGGTACTATGGTAAACGGTCTGGCCTGGTACCTTCGCGATATTCCGCTGTTTTGCAACAATGATCTGCGTCCCGGACTTGTTCATCGGATTGATAAAAACACTTCCGGCTTGCTGGTCGTTGCCAAAACCGAGCTGGCCCGGACTAAACTGGGGCTTCAGTTTTACGAGAAGACAACCAAACGAAAATATCTGAGCCTGGTATGGGGAAGGCTGAAGGAGCCGGAGGGGACCATCACCGGAAATATCGGGCGGAGTCAAAAAAACCGGCAGCTCTTTACCGTTTATGCCGAAGAGGATTACGGCAAACCGGCTGTGACGCATTACCGGCTGGTTGAGGATCTGGGCTATGTTAGTCTCGTGGAATGCCGGCTGGAAACGGGAAGAACCCATCAAATCCGGGTTCACATGAATTATCTGGGACACCCGGTGTTTAACGACGATACGTACGGTGGAGCCAAAATTCTCTGGGGAACTACGTTCCCAAAATACCGGCAGTTCGTGCAGAATTGCTTTAAGATCCTGCCAAGGCAGGCGTTGCATGCCAAAACCCTGGGCTTTATGCATCCGGTTACAGGAGAGGAAATGCTTTTTGACTCGGAACTGCCTGCCGATATGCAGGAGGTGATTGAGAGATGGCGGACCTATATTTCAGGCCGGGAAGTTGAATATTTACGTTAATATCCGTTTGATAATGAAAAAAAACATTGCCGTAGTTTGCGGGGGCAATTCCTCTGAATATGTGATTTCTGTTCAGAGTGGAAAAAACGTATGGGAATCGCTCGATCGCGGATTGTACGAGCCCTGGCTGGTGGAGATGCGCGGGCACGAGTGGTGGGTGATGTCAGGAGGAGAGAGGCTGGCCCCGATAGACAGAAGCAAATTCAGTTTCCGTCACCGGAACAGGGAAACCTGTTTCGATTTTGTTTACATCATGATCCACGGAACTCCCGGGGAAGACGGCATTTTGCAGGGATATTTCGATTTGCTGGGACTGCCTTATTCCACCTGCGGGGTTCAGACATCGGCCCTGACTTTTAACAAGTTCTTCTGTTGTAATTTCCTGCGGACCTTCGGTATTCCCCTGGCCCCTTCCGTGCTGGTTAAACGGGGGCAGGCTGTCGACATGGGCCGGCTGGCCGGAGAGACAGGACTGCCTGCCTTTGTCAAGCCTAATGCCGGAGGCTCCAGTTTCGGGGTGACCAAGGTTAAGACGGCCGGTATGCTGGAAGAGGCAGTGCACAAGGCCTGGGCAGAAAACAGCGATGCGCTGGTGGAAAGCTATATTGAAGGAAAGGAATTTACCTGCGGACTGGTGAAACTTAAAAAGCAGGAAATTATTTTTCCGGTTACAGAAGTGCTTCCGAAAAATGAGTTTTTCGATTTTGAGGCCAAATATACCAGGGGTATGACCGAAGAGATCACACCGGCCAGGTTGTCTGCAGACCAGACGGCTGTCATCAGACAACAGGCTTCGGCGATTTACGATTTATGCGGCTGTGAGGGGATTGTTCGCATAGATTTTATACTGAAGGATGAGCGGTTTTATTTTCTGGAGGTAAATACCACCCCGGGCATGACGGGCACCAGTTTTATTCCTCAGCAGATTGCAGCCATGGGAAAATCACTGAAAGAAATACTGAGCCTGATTATTCAGGACAAGCTGAATTAATTTCTACAATTCTTTGTTCCCGGAAGGCCGGAGCGCTTCATTTTTTATAACTTTACGTTCCCTTTAAAAAACCCATGGCAGGAGACAACAGAAATACACGCGGCAACTCGACCCTTGAACAGATAAATGCTCAGTATGGGAAACTGCCCCCCCAGGCTCTGGATGTGGAGGAGGCTGTGCTTGGCGCCCTGATGCTGGAAAGAGATGCTTATGTTACCGTGGCCGATATTATTGATACAGACAGTTTCTATAAGGAAGAGCACCGGAAAATTTTCGAGGTCATTAAATTCCTGTCGACCCATGAGCGGCCGGTGGACCTGCTGATGGTGACCCAGGAACTGAAAAACCGTGACCATTTGGAAGAAGTAGGCGGTCCGCTTTATATTACCCAGCTCACCAGCCGGGTAGCCTCGGCTGCCCACATCGAGTTCCATGCCCGTATCATTGCCCAGAAGTACATTCAGCGTGAACTGATCCGGGTTTCTTCGGAAATTCAGGTTAAAGCATATGATTCTACGCTTGATGTGGACGATTTGATCGATTTTTCGGAAACAGCCCTTTTTAAGGTGGCCGAGGGAAATATCAAGAAGGAAACCCTGCCCATCAAACCCATTCTGAAAGAAGCTGCCCGGCAGATTGAAGAAGCCTCCCGGAGGGAGGACGGACTCAGCGGTATCCCCAGTGGTTTTACCGCTCTGGACCGCATCACTTCGGGCTGGCAAAAAACCGACCTGGTCATCATTGCGGCCCGTCCGGCCATGGGGAAAACGGCTTTTGTGCTTTCCATGGCACGGAATATGGCTGTTGAGCACCGCAAACCGGTGGCTTTTTTTTCCCTGGAGATGTCTTCCGTGCAGTTGGTGAACCGGCTTATTGCCGCGGAAACCGAACTCGGATCAGAGAAGATCAAAAACGGAAGGCTAGCCGACTGGGAATGGGAACATTTTAACCGCAAATTAAACCTGCTGGAAGAAGCTCCCATGTTTATTGACGATACGCCTGCCCTTTCTATCTTTGAATTCCGGGCCAAATGCCGGCGGCTGAAAATGCAACACGATGTGGGCGTGGTCATTGTGGACTACCTGCAGCTTATGACCGCCGGAACAGACGGCAGAGGAAGCCGGGAGCAGGAGGTGAGTTTGATTTCACGCTCGCTGAAAGCCATTGCCAAGGAACTGGATATTCCCATCCTGGCTCTTTCCCAGCTGAATCGTTCGGTGGAGTCGCGTGAGGGGAAACGTCCCCAGCTTTCCGACCTGCGGGAGTCGGGTGCCATTGAGCAGGATGCAGACCTTGTGCTGTTTATCCATCGTCCGGAGTATTACGGGATCACCGAAGACGAAAACGGGAATTCCCTGCATGGCATAGCCGAAATCATTGTGGCTAAGCACCGGAACGGTTCGGTAGGCGATGTACAGCTGGCCTTTAAGAAACAGCAGGTCAAGTTCTGCGATCTGGAAAGCATCATTCCTGAGGAGATTGGCGAAGGCATTGTGGGGCAAACTTTCAGCTCGAAAATGAATGCCGACCAGTTGCCTGATATGCCTGTAAATTCCGCATTCGGACAGGAAAACGGCTTCCCCGGCTCCGATGATGAGGTTCCCTTTTAATAATATGTTTGTACGCAATCCCGATTTGTTGGACCTGGATGAGAGTCCCGGTTTGACACCAATTCCGGTTGACGGATTTACTGCTGGTTTATTGGCCTTGCCATGCAAAAAAGAGGCTGATCTCTATTTGATCAGCCTCTTTTTGTAAATGTGGTTCAGGATATATTTAATCCAGTAATGGTAATCCGGAAGCCCAATTTGTATTCTGTTCAATTCCTGATGCACTTATTTCCTGTGCCGGAATTGGGTAAACAAATTGGGAAGCATCCCAGTCTGTTATGCTATAGCTTCCTCCTACACGTGTCATCACTTCACCTGTTCTTCTTAGATCATACCAGCGATGTCCTTCCTGGAACAATTCCCGGCGACGTTCAACTGAAATAAAATTCAATAAGTCAGCTCTTGACACAGGGATATCTGCTTTTGCAAGATCGGGATTCCGTTGAGCTACCTGATACAGATCATCCACCGCATCAGCCTGATTTAATTGAGCTTTTGATTCGGCAAGTATCAGATACATCTCCGGAAGCCGGAATACAGGAATGTTGCTTGTTGCTGCAGAAGTGGGAAGTCCCATGTATTTCTTGGCTATGATTTGGTCTCCCGACCCTTCAAATAAAGCTATGCGCATGTCGTTCTCCCCAAAGAGAGCAAGTAATCCGGAAGTGGCTTTCCCATCGTATGAGCCATATAGTGTGTTCAGAGAATTGGCCGACAGATTATCATTTGCCAACTTGGAAATGGTAAAAATATCTTCAGTCGTGGCATTAACGGAGCTCCACATACTGTAATAATCATCGGCATTCATTACGAGTTTTCCTCCAGATTTCGTGATAGCTGAATTTGCTGCAGTAATGGCACCTGACCAATCTTCCATAAATAACCTGACCCGGGCTTCAAGGGCATATAAAGCAGCTTCGTTCATAATAAATGCATCAAAATCTACAGCACTGATGTAATTTTTTGCGGAGGCAATATCGTCCAAAACCTGCGCATAAGACTGTTCTACTGTGCTTCTTGAAACTTCCTGAAAAGCTTCAATGTGCTCATCGCCTACAACAATGATGCCCAACTGAGATTTATTTTCATTACTATAAGGTAAGCCGAAGATGTTTACCAGAGTGAAATGTGCCAGGGCTTTCAATCCGTAAGCCTGAGCAAGAGCTGCCTTTAGTATGTTGGTGTTGGATTCTGATAAGTCTTCTTTCAGCATTTCTTTTGCTGCTGTAATCAGCAGGGCTGATCGGTCAATTAATTCATATCCTTTTTCCCAGATATCGAGAAGATCTGCATTATCTGCATTAATTGTATACTTGTATATCTGATCGAAATGACCGGAAGAACCAGTCATCCACATATTATCGGCTGCGATATCACCAAGGGCTACGATATTACGTCCGTAAAACTCATATTCTCCTAATGTATAATAAATTCCGTTTAATCCGGTCTCAATATCACTTACCGTAGAATAAGCACTTTCTGATCCGACAGAATCACTCGGTTCAAAGGACAGGAAATCATCACAGGAAGAAAGTGAGAGAGCCATACCCAATGAATAAATTATATATTTAAGTTTTTTCATTGTTATTGTTTTTAAATGTTGATAAGAAAGGATTTAGAATTTTACATTTACTCCTACCATGAATTTTCTGGAAATCGGATAGTTCCACCAGATAATCCCGTCTTCTCCAACTTCCGGATCCAGACCGCGGAAACTGTCGCTTAGCGCCCAGGTAAAGACATTATCTCCTGTCAGGAAAACCCGAAGAGATTTTATCCCAATGTTTTCTAAAGAATTGGCAGGCAGAGTGTAACCAAGTTGAATGGTTTTGAGCTTTATGAAATCGCCATCCATCAGAAACCGGGATGAATGAGAGGTCACAGCTCCGTATACAGGGGCTGGAACATCTGTTACGTCTCCCGATTCACGCCACATGTTGTCATAGACATATTTGGTTGTATTTCCCCATGGATTGTTGATATTCTCATCATATCTTGCAGCGCTGTTGTATAACTTTCCTCCGAAAGAATAATTCAGCTGAAAAGACAGATCAAAATCATAGATCCTGAAGGTATTGGTTAAACCGCCATAAACTTTCGGATCAGCTTCTCCCATATACCGTTTCCCGGCTTCATTATAGTCGGAAGTTGTTTCTGTGCCTTCTGTCCCTTTGTACCAGAGCTGATCTCCTGTCTCGGAATCAACTCCGGCATATTCTTTCATCTTAAAGGTATAGTATGGATGTCCGGCCTCACGAATGGTGTATGTTCCCTCAATCGGTTCGTCGGTACTCAGTTTTACGATTTCATTCTTATTGTGTGTGATGTTTAAGGAAACATCCCATTTTATTTTAGGAAGATCCAGGGCTCTGTAAGAAAGCATGGCTTCTATACCCTTATTTTTCATTTCTCCGACATTTTGCATCACAGAAGAAAATCCGGTCGCCCTTGATAATGGTACTTCAAACAACATGTCTGTTGTTTTGTCGATGTAGAAGTCTATGTCCGCAGAAAACCGATTAAACAGGCCAATTTCCATTCCAACATTGAACTTATTCGTCTGTTCCCATTGCAATTCCGGGTTAGCGATCTGAGTTGGTACCATACCCGGATTATTTCTGTAATTGTAGCCGAAGCCATATAGTCCCATCGCCTGATACCAGTCCACATCCTGGTTCCCCGTAGTTCCGTAACTGGTACGGAATGTCAAATTGGATAACCACTCGCCGTACTGTTCCATAAAAGATTCGTTGATAATCCGATATTTGGCACCAACAGACCAGAATGTGGCCCATTTGTT
This sequence comes from Mangrovibacterium sp., assembly GCA_050256015.1. Classification (GTDB taxonomy): domain Bacteria; phylum Bacteroidota; class Bacteroidia; order Bacteroidales; family Prolixibacteraceae; genus JBFWIL01. The sequence continues at coordinate 9,514 of JBFWIL010000017.1, forward strand.
GTTTTCTCCAAAGCGGGAAGAGCCATCTCTACGGATACTGGCCGAGAGGTAATAGGTGTTGTCGAAATCGTATTCGGCTTTGCCGAAGAAAGAGGCCAGAGAGTAATTCTTTAATGAAGTATAAGTGTCTGAGGGCTCTGCCGCGTTCTCAATGGTGAAAACTAAATCAGTAGGAAAATTTGTTGCCGCAAGATAACTGTCTTCATCTTCTGCTTTCTGAAGTTCTTCCCCAAAAAGTACATTGATGTTGTGTTTGTCGAAAGACTTCATCCAGTTTAAGGTGTTGGTCCAGGTCCATAGCGTTCTGTAGTTATTCCCTTCTTCACCTAACATCATCATATCAGCTCCCTGGGGTTGCAAAAGAGACCAGCGGCCGAATTCTTTTACATTGTAATAATCCATACCATATCGGGTCAGGAATGTAAAATCTTTCAGGAAGTTTACAGATAACCATGGAGAAACAATTGCTTTGTACTGTTGTGCATACGAACGGTCGCCATAGTAACTTCTCTGAGCAACGGGGTTATATCCGTTGTCAGTATCCATATTCCATGATCCGTCTTCTTTTTTGACCGGTTGTACGGGAAGCTGCATGTAAGCCTGAGTGATCGGATCTGAATAATAACCACCTCCTGAACCATTGTTAATTTCAGAATAGGATGCGGTCAGATTGATCCCGAAGGAAATATAGTCATTGGCTTTGTTCTCCAGATTAACGCGGCCCGAATAGCGTTTCATGTCCTTTCCAATAACAATGCCTTCTTCGTCATAATAGCTACCGGAAACAAAAAATTTTGTCTTTTCATTACCTCCTGATATATCCAGGTTGTAATCTTGCGTAAATCCGTCCCGGGTGACTTCATCATACCAATCCGTATCTGCAGTGGGATCTACATTAATTCCTAACCAATCAGAACTGGAAATGATCTCATCCACAACCGTGGAATTGTCGATTTTGTCTCTCCATCCGGAATTATAAGCCATGTGATCAATGAAATCAATCCATTCTTTCCGGTTTAACTGACGGTAATCGTTTCTGGATGGGGTTGCTGATGTACCTATTTTAGCAGTGAAGTTAAATTCTGTTTCTCCTGATTTTCCGGACTTAGTATTGATCACAATTACTCCGTTTGCTGCCCTGGCTCCGTAAATTGAGGTGGCTGTAGCATCTTTTAGAACAGAGATTGACTCAATATCATTTGGATTTAGTCCGGCCAGGGGATTAATGGTCTGATCTTCGTCTTCACGCATCCCAAACTTTCCCGAGGTAATTGGTATCCCATCAATAACATATAAAGGCTGGGTGCCCGAATTGAATGAACCTAACCCACGGATCAGAACTGAATTGTATCCGCCCGGCTGTCCGGTTTCGGTTGCCATCTGTACTCCTGTAACAGCCCCCTGTAAGGCCCTGATCGGGTCAGCATCGGTAGTTTTGTTTATGACCTGATCGTCGACGACTGCCGCAGCCCCGGTAAAGGCAACTTTCCTGGCTACGCCGTAACCGGTGACGATAACTTCATCTACACCAAAAGTCTCACTTTCCATTTTGACATTGTATGTGCTTTGTGAAGTAAGAGCCACTTCATTGGTTTTCATTCCCACAAATGAAAAGACGAGTGTTTGAGTGCTTTCTGGCACTTTGATGATAAAAGTACCGTTAACATCAGTGATGGTTCCCAGGGTGGTCCCTTTCACAGACACTGAAACTCCCGGAATAGAACTTCCGTCGTCGGCAGAGATCACTGTCCCTGTAATTTCTCTGGTTTGTGCCAAGACTGACTGCAAACCTATTGCAAAAATCGCAAGCAGTAATTTGATTTTTTTCATAGAGATAATTTTAATAATTAAACAGCATCAATTCTTCTTCTCCTTCCTCTATATATTTATACTTCCACCCGTTTTGCCTGAACCGGTTTATCCCTCATTTTCCCGTTCAGGGAGCTTAAAGTATAATAGCACACGAATAACATCGTATGTTTAGAAAACCCTATAAAAACAAACACAATTCGAACAAACGGTTTCAAAAGAGGAAAAATACAGTTTTATTCGCCCTCCATTGAAGTTTGTTCGTCCTTACAGCTGAAACACAGAACTGTTAAAAAGCTTTAACAAATATAAAAAATAAGAAATTAAATTTTATAAATAATGACTTTATTTTAATTTTATCTGTCTGAAAACATGATTTTTATCATTTTTTCGCATCAATCCGGATGCATAAAGAGGAATGCATTTATATTAATGAATTTAAATTCAAAGTTTTGATGCATCTATTTATATAAAGTCTAAATAGTAATCGCTTGTTAAGGTGTGTTAACTGAAAATTAAGGGTTCGTGTCCCTTGTGTTATAGCGTTTCTATTAGTTCTGTTAATTCTCTTATCCGGGGAACCGCTCCTGAAACTTGCCAGGGAAGGATATGATTTGGAGTTGACTCCGGGAGACAGGTGTTTTTAAGAAAATAAACCGCATTGATTCCTGCTTGCCGGGCTCCTTCAATATCGGTTTCCCAATTGTCTCCGATCATCAGGCTTCTGTTTTTTCTGGCGTTGCAGTTTTTCAGGGCATGCCGGAAAATCGCTTTGTCGGGTTTGGGAGTTCCGGCATCTTCCGAGCAGATCAGCTTTTCGATAAACCGGTTTAGCTTGCTGTTTACCAGCTTACTTTGCTGAACGCTCCGAAGCCCGTTGGTGATAACGTGCAGGTGATAACCCTGTGCCTGCAGGTAGATGAGGGTTTCTTCCGCACCTTCAACTAGATGGGAATAAGCGGGCATTTGCTGCAGATAATAAGCATTCAGATTTTCCGGATCCGTGCCGTTGAGTCCGAAATGCCCAAGGGTTTGGGCAAAGCGTTCGCGGATCAGCAGCTGCTGGGTGATCTTTTTTTTACGGTATGCTTCCCAAAGCCGGTGATTGACTTTAATAAAAAAAGCATAAAAGTGTTCAAAAGCAGGAAGCAGAGCGGGCGTCCCGATGGAGTAAAATGTTTCTTCCAGAGCCAGCCGGGCATTACGGTCAAAATCCCACAGCGTGTTGTCGAGATCAAAGAAAATATGGTCGTATTTGCGGAACAGAGCCATCAGCCGGTCTTTCCTCCCACTACGATAACCAGTTCTCCTTTAATGGTTTTTCTTTGGAAGTGTATGAGGACTTCGGCCAGGCTGCCCCGGTAGTTTTCCTCATGCAATTTTGAGAGTTCCCGGGAGATTGAGGCTTTTCGTTCAGTCCCGAAATACATGCAAAACTGCTCCAGTGTTTTGATCAGGCGGTAGGGCGATTCGTAAAAAATCATGGTGCGTTCCTCTTCAGCCAGCTGTTGCAGCCGGGTTTGTCTCCCTTTTTTTACAGGGAGAAAACCTTCAAAACAGAACCGGTCGGAAGGCAGTCCGGAATTGATCAGGGCCGGGATCAGGGCTGTGGCCCCCGGCAGGCATTCCACTGTCAGCTGCTGGTCCAGACACCTGCTCGCAAGCAGATAACCCGGATCGCTGATTCCCGGGGTGCCGGCGTCGGAGATCAGCGCAACGGTTTCTCCGGCAGCAATACGACTGATAATACTGTTGGTGGTCCGGTGCTCGTTAAATTTGTGGTGAGAGCTTAATTTGTTGGTAATCCCGTAATGGTGAAGCAGTTTGAAAGATGTACGCGTATCCTCTGCCAAAATCAGGTCGGCTTCTTTTAAAATGCGTACGGCCCGGAAGCTTATGTCTTCCAGGTTGCCGATCGGGGTGGGGACCAGATAGAGTTTTCCCATGTTTAGGCTGAAAATCCTTTTATTCCTTACTTTTGTCAGTGTAAAAGTAATAAACTAAACCGGATATTTTTCCATTATGCATACACTGGAGCTTGTTGAAGCAGCCGCCGCGTTTGGCGGAAGCTTTATTGCCGGGGGAGAGCAGGCTCCTCCGGGAAAAGTTTGCTCGGTTGCCATTGACAGCCGCAGGATTGTGGAGGTGCAGAACTGCCTGTTTTTTGCTATTAAAGGAAGGCGTCATGACGGACACCGTTACCTGCCGGATTTGTATAACCGGGGAGTGCGTATGTTTGTAGTTTCGGAGCCCGATATAAACCAAAAGGTTTTTCCGGGGGCCTGCATGCTGCTGGTTACGGATACACTGCTGGCCCTTCAGCAACTGGCTGCCTTTGTGCGGAGAAAATTCACGTATCCGGTACTCGGCATTACCGGCAGCAACGGCAAGACCATGGTGAAGGAATGGTTGTACAGTTTGTTGCAGGAAGATTTGCGCATTATCCGGAGTCCGAAAAGTTTCAACTCGCAGGTGGGTGTTCCTTTGTCGGTCTGGAATATGGACGATTGCTATGAACTGGGTATCTTCGAAGCCGGGATTTCGCAGCCGGGGGAAATGGAGCGGCTGGCGGATATCATTGTCCCTGAAACCGGACTGATTACCAATATCGGGGATGCCCATCAGGAGAATTTTGTTTCTGTGGAACAGAAGGCCCTGGAAAAACTGAAATTGTTTCGTTCCTGCCGGCTGCTCATTTATTGCCGTGACCAGCGGCTTACGGATACCTGTGTCCGGTCTGCTTTCTCCGCTAAGTCGTTGCGTTTGTTTTCCTGGTCGGTAAGCAATCCGGAGGCAGACTTGTTGATAAAGCTGAGTCGCGGGAAAAAGGAAACCCGGCTGACTTTTCGGCTGGATAACAGGGAGGAGCAGCTGGTGGTTCCCTTTACGGATGAGGCAAGCCTGGAAAATATCTGCCACTGCCTGGCCTTTCTGGTGGCTAACGGTTACTGGACCGGGTTAACGGCCGGACGGTTTAGGGAACTTCAACCGGTGGCCATGCGCCTGGAACTGAAGCAGGGCATCAACAATTGCCTGCTGGTGAACGACTATTACAATTCGGATATCCATTCCCTTGAAATTGCTTTGCAATTTCTCCGGCAGCAGTCTGTTGAGGAAAGACAATGCCTTATTTTGTCTGATATCCGGCAATCCGGACTGGAGGGGCGGGCTTTGGCCCGGGAGCTAAGCAGGCTGGCCGGGTTGTACGGAATTGACCGGCTGATTTGCATTGGAAGGGAATTGGGGCGTTCCCGGAACGTTTTTCGTCCCGGAACCGTTTTTTATGACAGTACGGAAGCGTTTGTCCGGCAGTTCGATTCGTCCCTGTTCAGGGACGAGCAGATTCTGCTGAAAGGGGCCCGGGAATTTCATTTTGAACGGATTGCCGCCCTGTTGCAGAAAAAGTATCATCAGACCCAGCTGGAAATCGATCTTGCTGCCCTGGTGGGTAACCTGAACCGTTACAAAGCCCTGTTAAAGCCGGATACGCGGGTCATGGTCATGGTGAAGGCTTTTTCTTATGGAAGCGGTACTGTGGAGATAGCCCGGGCCCTGGAATTCCAGCAGGTAGATTACCTGGCTGTGGCTGTGGCCGACGAGGGAATTGAACTGCGGCAGGCCGGAGTTGAAACACCGGTCATCGTGATGAATCCGGAGGAACACAGTTTTGAAATGATGCTGGAATACGGACTGGAGCCCAACCTTTATTCCCGGGAAGTTTATGAGCGTTTTGACCGAGTTGCCCGGAGCATGGCTGTTTCTCATTATCCGGTTCATCTGAAACTGGAGACAGGCATGAACCGTCTGGGCTTTTCTTCCAGGAAGGAAGTGCAGGAGGTTGCCCGGCAAATTGCTGCGGAAGGACGCCTGTATATCCGCTCGGTATTTTCACATTTGGCAGTCAGTGATGACCCCGCCCAGGACGATTTTACACGCAGTCAGTATGAGCGGTTTTGCTGGCTTAGTGAGACGGTGGTCGGCTCCCGGAGCTGTCCCGTATTCCGTCATCTGCTGAATTCCGCGGGCATTGAACGGTTCCCCGAGTATCAGATGGAAATGGTCCGGCTTGGGATCGGGCTCTACGGCCTTGCCCAGTCTGCTGCCGTGCAGACGGAAACAGTGGCGCGCTGGACCACGGTAGTTTCACAGGTAAAGGAGCTGGGGCCGGGAGAAACGGTGGGATACGGCCGAAAGGGAAGGATGAAAACACCGGGGAAAATAGCTGTCATCCCGGTGGGCTATGCCGACGGGTACGACCGTAGGCTGGGGAACGGCCGGGGTAAGGTATGGCTGAACGGGCGGTATTGTCCGGTTATCGGAAATGTATGTATGGATATGAGCATGATCGATGTAAGCAGACTGGAAGTCCGTCCCGGTGATACGGTGGAGTTGATGGGTGACCGTATTCCGCTCATCCGGCTGGCCGAATGGATGGAAACCATCCCTTATGAAGTGCTGACCGGCATTTCCCAGCGGGTCAGGAGGGTATATATACAGGAATAAACCTTATCCCAACCGGCTGATGCGTTCCAGCTTTTGCAGGTCCAGTATTTTGATCTTGCGCCCGTCAATGGCAATGACCTTTTCGGATGCAAAGGTGGAAAGTGTGCGAATGGCATTGGAGGTAGTCATATTCGACAGGTTGGCGATATCTTCGCGTGAAAGGTAGGCTTTTAACGACACCCCGTCGTTTTCATATCCGTATTTTTCTTTCAGCAACACCAGGGATTCGGCCAGGCGGCCGCGGATATGCTTTTGAGTCAGATTTACCGTGCGCGCATTCGAAAAACCCAGCTCCCGGGCCAGTTTGCGAAGTAGTTTTATGGCACAGTCTGAGTTGCGCAGCATGATCCCGAAAAAGAATTCGGAGCTGACCGCACAGACCAGTGAATCTTCCAGGGTTACTGCCGAAGCAATGTGGATCTCATCGGCCAACAGAGCACGGTAACCGATGAAGCCCATGGATTTGGTCATCCTGATGATCTGCTCTCTGCCACCTACACCTTCCTTGAAAATTTTCACCTTGCCCTCAATCAGAAAAATAAATGCCATCGGCTTGTCGCCTTCCTTGTAGATAAATTCATTTTTCTTGTATCCCGTTATTGTTAGATGAGAAAGCAAGTCCTCTTTTTCCGCGGGGCTCAGTAAACTGAAAACCGATTTTGGATTATCAAAGATCTCTTTGATTCCCATTTCTCTACTAAGCATAGGTTTCACTTTACATGTTTTACAGCATCAAAGTTAAATAAATTTGTGGAATAAGAAACTTTTGTTGCCTGTTTTAGCTGTTAAAGGCCTGCCGGCCGCCTGGCCGGCAGGTGCTGTGCAGAAAAAGAAAAAGCCTGCTGTCTGTTTTGACTTAGCTGTACCGTGCCACCAGCGGCATTTTTCGTCCGAAACCAAAAGCTTTGGTACTCACACGTAGAATGGGGGGAGCCTGAAACCGTTTGTATTCATTTTGGTTGACCATACGGACAGTTTGCTGCACGGTTGCTGCATTATAGCCGGCAGCTGTAATCTCTTCGGGCGACTGGTTCTGTTCGATGTACCGGAACAAAATGGCGTCGAGGACGTTATAGTCGGGAAGCGAATCGGTGTCTTTCTGTTCGGGGCGGAGTTCGGCAGAAGGCGGTTTGAGCAGACTGTTTTTCGGTATCAGTTCCTTCTCCCCGTTCATCCTTGCAGCAAGTTTGTATACATCGGTTTTGTATACATCCCCCAGAACGGCCAGTCCGCCGTTCATATCGCCGTACAGGGTGCCGTAGCCCACGGCGCATTCGCTTTTGTTGGTGGTGTTCAGCAGAATGCTGCCAAATTTGTTGGAAAGGGCCATTACCAGCGTTCCTCTGGCCCGGGCCTGGATGTTTTCTTCGGCCACTCCCGGGGGAAGGTCTTTGAAAACCGGTTCCAGTGCCTCTTCAAAGGAGCTGACAATTTCACGGATACTCACAATGTTGTGGCTGATATTCAGGTTTTCGGCAAGTTGCACGGCATCGGTCACGCTATGCCCCGAAGAGTACTTGGAAGGCATCAGCAATCCGCGTACATGCTCTTTCCCAAGTGCTTCCACGGCCAGGGCGCACACCAGTGCCGAATCGATTCCCCCGGACAGGCCCAGTACTGCCTCCGCAAAACCGTTTTTTCGGAAATAATCGCGGATGCCCAGGATCAGGGCATCATGAATTTTGTCGATATAGTCTTTTTGTCCCTTTTTGCGTTCTTCCGGATGCCGGCTTTCGACAATCAAAAAATCTTCTTCAAAATAAGCCAGTTCGGCCGGAATGGATCCGTCGGCAGCTACAAGACAGGAGCCTCCGTCAAAGATCAGTTCGGCATGGGCTCCGACCTGATTGACATAAACAATGGGAAGTCCGTAATGACGTGCATTCCGCACAAGCACGTCTTTGCGCCAGTTTTCCTGATTGTAGGAAAAAGGAGAAGCCGAAAGGTTAATTACCAGATCCGGGTTCAGTTTACTCAGTTCTTCGAGCGGAGAGGTCTGGTAGAGTTTGTCGCGTCCGAATTCACTGTGTGTGGGTTGCTCGTCCCACAGATCCTCACAGATGGTGACAGCCAGTTTTAATCCATCGTATTCAATGAGCCTGAATTCCCGGTTGGGTTCAAAATGACGGTATTCATCAAAAATATCGTAGGTGGGCAGCAGAGATTTGCTGCGAATGTCGCTGATCTTACCATTCCGGAGAAAATAAGCTGCATTGTACAGCTTTTTTCCGCGGCTGCCCGTGTTGATGGCCGGGGCGCCGACCAGGGCAGCAATACCCGTGCAGGCAGCGGCAATGCGTACTACCGCCTCTTCTGCCCGGGCAATGAATTCTTTACGTTCCAAAAGGTCGTCAGGATAATACCCCGTAACCGACAATTCAGAAAAAACCACCAGCCGCGCTCCTCCTTGTCTGGCCCTTTCAATGGCCGTTATGATCTTTTGAATGTTTTGCTCAAAATTGCCGATGTGATAATTTAACTGGGCCAGGGCGATTTTCATATTCTTTTTAATTGGATTACGGAAGCGGAATTCCAGCTTGGTTATGAATCGTTTAAAAAATCAATCCGATTTTTAACTGAAGGGAGTTGACCGTTGTCTTTCCTTCATTATAATGATTTTCGGTGACATCGGTTAGTCCGTCTTTAAATACCAGTCCCACAGACAGGGCCACATCGGCTCCCAGGTCATAATCGGCTCCTGCTCCGACATTCATGGCCAGATTCAGCCGTTTTATCTCATCCTGAATATCGGTTTTATCCAGTTCCTTTCCCGGACTTTCTCCCCTGGCCCCGACATTAAAAAAAACGGACAGCCCGAATTGCCCCCAGAAGGCCCAGCGTCTGAAGAGGCTGGTCTTCAACTTTATGGCAGCAGGCATTTCCAGGTATTTTAGCCGGTAACGGATGCTGCTTCCAGGTGGAATGATTTTCCCGGCAAAGGAAAAGGATTCCGTATTGCCGTATTCCAGTTTTCCTCCTGTTTGGTTCAGTAACAGTCCGGTGGTGAAGGCATAATGACTGGCCCGGTCCAGGAAAAAATCAGATACCAGTCCGAATTCATAGCCGGCGATGAGATCTCCTCCCGACATTTCCTCTTTTCCCGTGCTCATCCAGTTTAGGGACGGTCCGGTGGAAAAGGACAGTTTTACCGGGGTCTGGGCAGGCAGGCTGCCCTGCAGGATCAGCAAGCCGGAAAGAAACAGGAAGAAGTGTTTCTTGGTGCTGTAAAGTTTTTCGTTATGTTATTACAAGAATTGTTCCAGTTGCTGACGGTTATTGCTTATTAATGCCGGGCCCGGCCTTCACGGTTCCGGAT
>JBFWIL010000018.1:0-19078 GCA_050256015.1 Mangrovibacterium sp.
GACGTTCGTGGTAAGTTTGCAGGACATCTCGCGGAGAAAACATATAGCTTTTTCTTGGTTCATAAAGGGCGGGAACCTCCGGATGGAACTGCAGTCCAAAGACATGGGTGTATTTTTTGTGCCGGATTCCTTCAATAACCTTGCCGTCCATGGAACGTGCCGTAATTTCCCAGCAATCGTTCATATTTTCAACAGCCTGGTGATGAGAACTCAAAACGGGTGGGGAAATGTTAGATTTTTTCCATTTCACTTCTTTCATAAAGAAGCCGTCAATTTCCAGTCGCAACGGATGAAAATTCACTTCCATGAGCTGATCGTTGTCAAAGATATCCTGCCAGTAGTTCCGGTGCAGGTTGTCGTGATCCTGCTGTACAATTTCCTGCGGACTGCTTACTCCGTATAATTCCTGGGGAATGTCCTGGATCAGGGTTCCTCCTGTGGCCACATTCATGGTTAGCATACCCAGATCGAACCCGATTACAAAATACCTGTCATTCCGTTCCAGAAAAGGAGTGAAACTGGGATTCTTATTGCTGCCGAGCAAATGAAAAACCAGGGAAATTTCAAACAGATGCCGTTGCGGATCGGTTACATCCGCATAGCTTCTTTTTTCTCCGTAGGCTTCCGGCTGAATATCGGGCCCCCCGAACAGAAACAAGCCTCTGGATTGACTGAACATAATGTCAAAGTTATTGGTGAAATCATTTGGCGTATAGATGTTATCCAGAGTCAGGGTGCCGGTAAGCCTCTGCAGATGGAACTTCTGCAGGTTGTTGTCGCGGATGTAGCGGATGGATTGGGAGTAGTCGTATTTCTCGGCATAAAAATAGATGCCGATAAATTCGGATTCCCCAACGAAAAGCAGATGGTTGTCTACCAGGTATCTGATGGTTTCTATATTTTCCACGGTGGGATGGGTCATCAGTATATATGTTTTTGCAGGATCATAGTCCGTGTTGAAAAAATTCTGTGACCTTCCCGGGACCGGAAAAAGCAGAATGAAGATAAGGATGAATAGCAAGAATATTCTGTTGCCTTTCATAAAAATAAGGTTTTAGAATGACATTTTTTCACGGTTCGTTTCAGGATATGAAGTTACTCTTTTTTAGGGAGAACCAAAACATTTTTAAAGCGCTTTGATTTGACAGGCACAGGCCCGGGGAATCTCCGGTTTCATTAGTAAGCCCGCTTGTTAAACAGTACATATCCGAAACTGAAAACCACGAACAGATCGGAATCGTTATTTTCCAGGTAGTTCAGCGTCAGGCTTAACGGTCCCATGCCCGTATGGTAGATTAGTCCGCCCATCGCCATTAGGTTCATTCCGGAGAAAGTATGATTGCTGTAGCCGGCCTGAAAATTCGCGGTTTTCTTAATTTTATTTATGGGGAAGAAACCATAACCTTCAGCACGGAGATGCAGCTGGTCGGTTAGTTGTCCGATGAGTTTGATTCCCGAAGCAACATATTTGGTTGCCCGGTAGTCGGGCAGGAACAGGGTTTTGCTATAGGGGATGGGAGCGAATTCCGGAGCTCCCAGCTGCGATGACCGGTAATTACTCAGTACTTTTTTGTTGCTGTATACCCCTTCGGCCAGCATGCCGATTGTAAATCTGTTGTTCAGCCGGAAATATTTGTCCAGTTTCCCTTTCAGAATGAAAAAATTATGGTTTTGCTTATTTCGCTGGAGCGTTGTTGATATTCCGGGTTTATAACGTTCCTTCCCGTTCACCCAGCAGATTCCCAAATAGCTGGAAATTCCCTCCGTGGGGAATTGAAGGTAGTTGAAAGAATTTCCTTCCAGATGGATTCCTTCGGAAAAGGCATTAATCTCAGTCAGGTCGGCATCATCGGCTTCGTTGGTTCCTTCCTGCGTGTAATATTCATCCGAAGTGCCGGAGTAACGGCCTTCAACCACTACTTTGCTTTTCATACCCACCGGGAATCCTGCTTCCAGTCCGATGTTGCTTTCGTCGCGGATAATGTAGGGTGGGAGTACGTCTTCAAAGAAAAATTCATTGCTGCTGGCGTAATAATCCCAGCGGCTGAGTGTAAAATTACCTGCCATGTAAAAGGGCAGGGAAGTGGGGTAATCAATCCGTCCGCCCAGATTTATGGAACTGTAGAAACGTCCGAAATAGATGTTTGAGCTAAGCGTGTAGGCGCGGTTGTTAAAAAAGCGATAATCCAGGCTTAGAAAACCCTGATTGATGGGCTTGGTGGAGATATTTCCGCCGAATTTTATCTCCAGGGGCTTTTCTCTTTTTACCAGCAGGTTAAGGTCAAAGTACCCGGTTTCAGGATTGTACAGGGCTGTGGGGCGGATGGATCCGATCAGCGGTTCAGCAATCAGCCGGAAATATTCCCGCCGGAGTTCTTCTACGCCTATGACCTCGGAACGGTGTCTGAGGCTCTGAATGATATACTTGCGCTGCAGGGCATCGGCCACTCCGGCAACCTGTATGTTTTGGAATTTCAGTTCCGGTTTAAGCTGGTTAAAGGCTTTTCTTCTTTGGTTTAATTTCGGCAAGTCAACTCTTCTGCCGATTCTGGTTTTGATGCTGTCCATAAAGCTCCTGGCCTTTTCGTAACCGGCCTTCTCAATCGTGTCGATTTTGTCAAAATCGAGCAGGCTGATATTGTCAAAAAGGGTTTCCAAAAGCATGCCTTTCTCCGGCGGTACGGCATATGTGGTATGCTGCATCACCAAATTTTCCAGAACGGCTCCGATATCGTCCTCGTCGGGTTTGCGCGGATTGTTGGCCACTTTGTGGCCGATCACGATATCCGGTTGAAAAGCCTTGATGGCATTTTCAACCGGAAAATTATTGACAATGCCGCCGTCAAAAGCCAGGGCTCCGTCTATGGTGATCGGCTTGAAATACATGGGGAAGGTCATGGATGCCCGGATTGCATCGCCCAGATCTCCTTCGCGGATTTCGATCTCCCGGTTGTTGTAGATGTCGGTGGCAATGCAGAGGAAGGGAACGAAGAGCCGGTTGAAATCGTAATTACAGGCCGCATTGGTTGCGGCGAAAAGTTCCATGAAGGCAAAATCCATTTGTTGTTCGGGAATGATGTTTGTCGGCAGCATCAGTTTTAACTTTTCTTCCTGTTTTTCCAGGTTCAGGCTCAGCCAGGCCGGGGTCTGTTCCAGTTTGCGGAAATAATACCGGTATTCTTCCTGGATGTATCCGGTTGCCCAGAACCTGAATTGTTCGGAGCGAAAAAGTTCTTCCATTTCATCTGTGGATAGTCCGGAAGCATAAAGTCCGGCCACGATAGCCCCCATGGAGGTTCCTGCCACATAGTCGATGGGAATGTTATTCTCCTCCAGGGCTTTGATTACACCGATGTGAGCCAGCCCTTTTGCCCCGCCTCCGCTCAGCACAAGGGCAACCGACTGGGCCCGTGATGCCTGCAGTCCGGTAAAGATCAGTACAAACAGCAGAATTTGCTTTGAAACATTCATGGTGGGGTAAAAGTATAAAAATTATGCTGATTCCGGTATGCCGTACCGAATGCAATCAGCCTGAGGTTTTCATTTTTAGCGATTGAAATCCCTCACCCAGAATTTCCCGGGTTTCCATAATGGTGATAAAGGCATCCGGATCTATTTCACTGATAAACCGTTCCAGAATGGCTATTTCGCGCCGGCTGACCACCGTGTAGATAATGTGTTTTTCCTCATGGGTATAAAGTCCGTTTCCTTTCAGGTAGGTGCCGCCACGTTCCAGGTCTATCAGGATTTTTTCCCGGATGGCTTCGTGTTTGTCGGAGATGATCAGAAGGGCCTTGTGGTATCCGCTGCCTTCCATGGTCATGTCGATGGCTTTGCCGGTGATGTAGATCACCAGCCAGGAGTAAAACGGGATCTGCCAGTCGCCGAAAGCCGCCAGTCCGAGCAGTACAATGGCCGAATCTACATAGATCATCAACTGTCCCAGTTGCAGTCCGCTGTACTTGGCAATAATCATGGCAATGATATCCGAGCCTCCCGAGGTAGCCCTGGATTTGAAAATAAGTCCGAGGGCAAAGCCTACCAGTACCCCGCCAAAAATACAGGAAAGCAATACGTCTGAAACAAGGGGGGCATCTCCTTCTGCCCGCAGGTAGGTGATCAGGTCAATGAAAACGGAGGAGAAGACAAAACCGGTGATGGTCTTTACTCCAAACTTGGGGCCGAGAATTTTGATGCCGGCGTAGGTTAGCGGAATGTTCAGGATCAGTCCGAACAGACCGATGGGAATACCATCCGGCCAGAAGGGAAAGATGTCAGGGGTGAGGTAGTGCACCACAATGGCGATGCCGTATACCCCGCCGGGTACAATCCGGTGGGGGGAAATGAAGAACACGAACCCAACGGCCAGGATGAAGGCCCCGATTATGATGTAACTGTATTCCCTGAACCAGTTAAGGGTGAACAGTTTTTCCCTGGAAAGAAATGCCATGACAGTAATTTTTTTTGCAAATTAAGGCTGCTTCCGGAAATAATCGTTGATTTTTGTCAGGGATTTTATCAATGCGCTCTGATTTGGTCCGGTAAAAAAAGGCCTCCGTTTGGAGACCTTTTTTTATATCATCTGGTTTGATCAGACCCGTTTTTCTTTGATCCGGGCTTTTTTACCGGTTAGGCCGCGTAGATAGTAAATCCGTTTTCGGCGTACACTTCCGCGTTTATTTACATCAATCCCGTCAATAAAGGGGGATGATACGGGGAAAATACGTTCCACCCCTATATTCCCAGACATTTTCCGAACGGTAAACGTTTTGGTTACTCCGGTTCCCCTTACCTGGATAACCACCCCGCGAAAGTCCTGGATACGTTCCTTATTTCCTTCCTTGATCTTGTAATGCACGGTGATCGTATCGCCCGCACCAAAGCTTGGCAGCTTGTTTTCCAATGCAAATGCGTCTTCAACTACTTTAATAAGATCCATTTCTTTTAATTTTTTGTGGCAATGTTACTGCTTTATGGTAGCGGTAAGAGATTGCAAATTTTGCGCAAAAGTAACAAAAATTGAATAAATTCAACGATTTGTACGGATATAATTTCTGTTGTTTACTCGGTTTGTTTTACTTTGAGCCGGTCACCCGTACTCCGGGCAATGGCTTCATACCACCAGTCCGGATAGCCCGGAAAGTCGGGGGAAGCCGGTTTCCCGTATACATTTCGCAGAAATTCACCATTTTCCTCTTTTTTTACATTTCCGTCCATGAATTTGACCAGCAGGTAGTTGAATAATTTTCCCCAGTCGCGGGTCATGGCATTGGCTTCCCTGTCGGAAAATGCAGTCAGGAACCTGCGTGCCATTTCTGCTCCTTCCTGTTCATACAGTGTTTTTGCTGCCTGGTCAATGGCCGGGACATAGCTGATGTAACGTTCTTCTAGAAGAGCCTGTTTTTTGCGGATGGGAACGATCATTTTGTCGTAATGCAGGTAGGCTAGATTGGATACTTTGTTAAAAGTCCAGAATGCTGAAGTTTCCGAATAGTTGAGCAGGTCTCCGTTTCCTGTGGCAAAACATTCGGGAATTTCGGTAATGCCGCAGTACATGGGAACGTAACAGGTACTGTACGTGTCGTCCACGCCGAACCAGAGAATTCCCCCCACGGGGTCGGGAAGCCAGGAGCGTCCCTGGGCCACAAAAGAGAAGCCGGTTTGCTGGGTGGAGATGGCCCGTTCATTCAGGTAGGTTGTTGAGTCAACCTGCCATGTCAATCCCCTCCAACGGTAAGGCAACCGGTTTGGTCCGGCTCCGATGTCGCAGCTCATATCGAGATCGGTGCCTTCAAAATGATCCCGCATCATTTCCATCACATCTTTTACCGAGAGTTTTTTGTCGGGTTTGATCCACAGGGGTATCCGGTTTGCCGCGAAACGGTGGGGCCCTTCGAACTGGATATTTCCTTTTGCATATTCCAAGTATTGTTCCATGCCTGATGCAGCCTTGTTGAATCCGGCCCATACGCGCGCTTCACAAAAACGGGCTGCTTCAAAGTCCAGCGGGGCATAGACATCCGAAAAGCTGAAGTCCTTGTTCAGTCCGTCATACCATCCCATTTCCCTGGCAAAGGAGATCACGTCCCGGGAATAAAGGCAATTGTCAGGATCATTCATCGGGAAGGTGGTAATCCGGGCCTGATTGGCATGTCCGCTGATGAAACCGTCAGGAATTTGCCGGGCTACCCACACGGCTCCTTTTTCACCTTTTCCCTTTCCGATCATTTCCAGGATCCATACCTCATTGGGGTCGGCTATGGAGAAAGATTCCCCGGAGCTGGCATAACCATAATTTTCTGCCAGAGAAGTCATTATCTCAATGGCTTCCCTGGCTGTTTTGGCACGTTGCAGGCTAAGGTAGATCAGACTGCCGTAGTCCATAACGGCTCCCGGCTGACTGCCCAGCTCTTTGCGTCCTCCGAATGTGGTTTCACCGATGGACAGCTGATGTTCGTTCATGTTTCCCACCACGCTATACGTATGGGATACTTCGGGAACATACCCCATCGGTTTGCCGGTATCCCATTCCACAATTTTTCGCAGGCTGCCGTCCGGATGATCGGCTGCCGGTTGATAATAAAGTTCGCCGTAAAGCACGTGCGAATCGGCTGCATAGGTAATCATGGTCGATCCGTCGACAGAGGCCCCTCGGGTAATCAGAAAGTTGGTACACGAAAACACTTCTCCGGCCCAGAACAGGATGACCAGAAATAAGCCACCACACTTTTTTATCATCTTATGTCAGTTTTTTGGTAATAATGTCCGGAGGAGCAAAGATAAACATTCTTTGGAATATTCGTTTGTTCCGGATTTTTTCAGGGAACACTTGCAGTATACGGAAACTGATTGGCATTGCATGTCAGCCTATAGGCTGGCGTCTTTCAGAATCACATCGTGTGCCCCGCCTTCCACAATGCTGGTGGCCGATACAAGCGTAATTTTTGCTTCCCGCTTCAGTTCTGCAATATTCAGCGTACCGCAACTGCACATGGTCGATTTGATTTTGCCCAGGGTTTGGTCGAGATTGTCTTTCATTTTTCCGGCATAGGGAACATAACTGTCTACGCCTTCTTCAAACTTCAGGTTTTCGCTGTCTCCCATGTCGTAGCGCTGCCAGTTCCTGGCCCGGTTGGAACCTTCTCCCCAGTATTCCTTGAAATAGCGGTTGTTGATCATGATTTTGCGGGTTGGACTTTCATCAAAGCGGGCAAAGTAGCGGCCCATCATCAGAAAGTCGGCTCCCATGGCCAGCGCAAGTACCATGTGGTAATCCTGTACAATTCCGCCGTCCGAGCAAATGGGGACATAGATGCCCGTTTTTTCAAAGTATTCATTGCGTGCTGAAGCCACTTCGATGACCGAAGTGGCCTGTCCGCGTCCGATGCCTTTCTGTTCCCGGGTGATGCAGATCGATCCTCCGCCAATGCCTACCTTGACAAAATCGGCTCCGGCTTCGGCCAGATAATTAAAGCCGTCACGGTCAACCACATTGCCTGCTCCAATACGTACTTTCCCGTTATATTCCTGCTTAATATATTTAATAGTCTCCTTTTGCCATTCCGAATAGCCGTCTGAAGAGTCTATACAGAGCACATCTACTCCGGCACGGACCAGTTCGGGGACCCGTTCCCGGTAGTCGCGGCTGTTGATGCCGGCACCTACCAGCAGCTTTTTATCGTGGTCGGAAAGTTCGTATGGATATTCTTTATGACTTTCGTAATCTTTGCGGAACACGAAGAAATGCAGGTTTTTCTGATCGTCGATAATGGGCAGCGTATTTAGTTTATGGTCCCAGATGATATCGTTGGCCTCGTTCAGACTAATTCCAAGTCGACCGGTGATTACCTTGTCGAATGGAGTCATAAAGTCTTTGATCTTCATGTTTATGGGGTCGCGTCCGGTGCGGTAGTCACGGCTGGTGACCAGGCCCAGTAGTTTTCCGTTCGGACTTCCGTCTGCAGTGATCCCCAGGGTGGAGTGCCCTGTCTTTTCCTTGAGCTCCAGTACATCTTTCAGACTGTGGTCCGGGGTCAGGTTGGAATCGCTGATCACAAATCCGGCTTTGAATTTTTTTACTTTCCGGATCATTTCTGCCTGGTTGTCTATGGGTTGTGAGCCGTAGATAAAGGAAAGTCCGCCGTTGCGGGCCAGGGCTATTGCCAGGTCTTGGTTTGAAACTGACTGCATGATGGCCGATACAAAAGGGATATTCAGCTCCACAGCGGGCGATTCCCCTTTTCTGAAACTCACCAGGGGCGTTTTTAGGGAAACGTTGGACGGATTGCAGGCTTTGGAGCTCAGGCCGGGTATGAGCAGGTATTCACTAAAGGTTCGGGAAACTTCATTTGAGTATTTTGCCATGATATCCACTTTTGGGTTAAAAAATTGTGCAAAATTACAAAAATACAGGCAGAGATCATACGATGCCTAAAGAATTTTTCACAAGGCAAAAGCATTTAATGCTTTTGCCTTGTGTCCCCGGTAACTACCGGCTTTCAGAAATCGTGGCCTGGTAGTTGGACGCGTTGTATTGCGGATTCCGTAAGGGATGATACAGGTCCGGGTTGTTAAGAGGATTGTTGTCCTGTGTGTAGACCCACAGTTCCTTCGGATTCCAGACCACAATCTCATCCCGGCAATCGCCCGTTATATCCAGAACGGCATAGCACATATCCGGATGCCCGTCGTCGGGAAAACGAAGCACCCTTCGTCCGTAGCCGTCCCAGGCTCCGCCTTCTGTAGCATTGGCATTCAGAATAAAATACTCTTCCGTTTTGCCGGTCCAGTTAAGTGGCAGGCACATGCTGCCGTACTGGTTGGGTTCAAAGCTGTGGTAGATATCTCCGTCCTTATTGAACAGATGAATAATTCCCTGGTTTCCCCAGAAGTTTACCGAAACGGTTTCAAGTCCGGGCAGGTCATCCCGGAAATTCGCGACGGCCGGGTTTTGAACATGCCCGATAAAATGGTGTTTCAGTATGTTTCCCTGGAGGTCGGCAAAGAAAAAGCCTTCGTCACTGGCTGCGCATAGAATCCGGGGTTTTTCCTGCGGATGAAAGCGAACAACGGCCACTCCGTCGGCATGATCCGACAAGCGATCATCCAGACTCCACAGCAAGGTTCCGTCATCGTCAAACAGACTGTAGCCGGTAAGCAGTTCGTCTTTGCCGTCACAATCCGTATCATAGGCATAAGGATAATGCCCGGTGCGGCATTCGTTTTTCCAAAGCCGGTTCAGCTGGGCATCATAAGCCCACAGGTATTGATAACGGTCTTTGAGAATGAAATCGCTGTCATAACCCTTGCCATGCAGATCCAGGAAATAAATGCAGTCGCCCAGTATGCGAGGGAAACTGTTGTGTCCGGACTCCATGGGCTCACCTCCGGGAGTCGGCGGGGTGGGGACTTTTCTCCTGATTTTGCCGGTAGTTCCTTCGGCAATGATGATTTCCTGATTCATACAGTAAATGACTTCATTTTTCCCGTCCTGGTCCAGGTCATGGATCTGAAAAGCCACATCGTTTGTGAGCATGGTTTTCCATGGGTCCGGTTTCCCTTTTTGCCAGAGTATTTGTCCATCCAGTGTGAGGGCTGTCAGACAGCTCAGTTCGCTGTTCCGGTCTTTGGGGCCATGGTGAACGACCTGACCTATCAGGACGTCAATTTCCCCGTCACCGTTCAGATCGCCGAAGCGAACATTTCGTCCGGCACCGAATTCTCCCAGAAAGGTTTTTTTGTAAACCGTCATGCCAGGATTGGTTGAACCCAGGCTGTCTTCTTCCTGACGAAAGGCCAGTTCACGACTTTCCATATCGCGCTGATCCTTTTTTATGGCACTCACGCTGACGGTATAAAATTCTGCGGGACCATCGGCCAGCAACCCGACTTTACCGTTCGGAAAACTGCTGTCGCAGACCTCAAACTGCTGTTTGTCCGGGAGGAAAACTTTCAGTGTGCTGTCCGCAACCGAAATTTTCAGATGAATTGTTTTTCCGGGGGCAAACGGGTTGGACGTTCGCCCCAGTATGGTTTCCCGGGGTTGCCTGAAGCCATCGGCGTGGTTTACCTTCAGCAGGGAAATGCTTTTTCCTTCAATCCCCAAAAAGTAATAACAGCGGTCGTTCCTGTAGCGGATAAGCATTCCACTGCGGTAATCTTCCTGGTCCGGTCTGAAGGATACTTCTACGGTATAGTCTGTCCAGAACTCACTTCCTGTAATAACCTGGGGATGCCAGTGGGCGTTGTGGTTTAGTCCGGTTTGCACCAGCATCTTCCCGTTATCGGCAGTGCGGCGTATTTCCCAGGAGGGAGGGAGGTTGTAGCGGAAGGTGGAAACGGCCCAGCGGGAACGGGGCCGGGCTTCGGGAAGGTAATGATATTCCGTTTGGGCTCCGATATCGGTTAACAGGGGGCCGGTATCCATACCGGAAAAGTCTTCTTTAAGCAGGTAACCCGTGGTAGTCAACTTGCAGGAGAACAGGAAAAGAACGAGAATGACTGTAACCGGCAAGGTATACAGAAGGTGGAAGGTAAGCCGTGTATTCATAAGATCAATTGTTTAGCTAAGATTTGCTTAAAAATACGATAAGACACTCAGGAAAGAAAATTTTTCCGGCTGTTTCCTAAAAAAAACCGCCTCCGGATACCTCCGGGGCGGCTTAGGTTGAATTTGTTACCGTTAATAGCAAAAAGATCAGACCACGTAAGTGGAAGAAGCGGTGTCTCCTCCGCGACCGGTCCAGTTTGTGTGGAAGAACTCTCCCCGGTCTTTGTCAACCCGTTCATAGGTGTGGGCTCCGAAGTAGTCGCGCTGGGCCTGCAACAGGTTGGCAGGAAGCCGTTCACAGCGGAAGCCGTCGAAATAGGTAAGCGCTGCGGTAAGTGCGGGAACGGGAATGCCGTTTGACAGGGCTGTGGCACAAACCCGGCGCCAGCCGGCCTGGGAGGCCTCCACTTTTTCCCGGAAGATGGGATCCAGCAGGAGGTTAGGTAAGGCCGGATTTTTGTCGAAGGCTTTTTTTATGTCGCCGAGGAACGCAGAGCGGATTATGCAACCGCCTCGCCACATAAGGGCAATCCCCCCGTAGTTCAGGTTCCAGCCGTATTCCTTGGCGGCTTCCATCATCAGATTGTAGCCCTGGGCGTAGGAAATAATCTTGGCTCCGTAAAGGGCCATCTTGATATCTTCAATGAACCGGGCTTTGTCTCCTTTGAATTCGGCTTTGGGGCCGCTGATTGCCTTTGACGCAGCTACCCGCAGATCTTTCTGGGCCGAGAGGCAGCGGGCAAATACGGATTCCCCGATCAGCGTCAGCGGAATGCCCAGGTCGAGGGCAGCTACTCCGGTCCACTTTCCGGTTCCTTTTTGTCCGGCTGTATCGAGAATCTTTTCCACGATCGGCTGACCTTCTTCATCCTTAAAGCCCAGGATGTCTCGGGTTATCTCAATCAGGTATGAATCCAGCTCTTCCGTATTCCATTTTTTGAAGACTTCGTGCATCTCCCCGGCCTGCATGCCGAGAAGGTCTTTCATGACCTGATAGGCTTCGCAGATAATCTGCATGTCACCGTACTCAATGCCGTTGTGAACCATTTTTACAAAATGTCCGGCTCCGCCTTCCCCGACCCATTCGCAGCAAGGAGATCCGTCTTCCACTTTGGCTGCGACAGCCTGGAAGATCTCCTTCACATGGGGCCATGCGGCAGGTGATCCGCCTGGCATCATAGACGGGCCGAGCAGGGCGCCTTCTTCTCCTCCGGAAACGCCGGTGCCGATGTAAAGCAATCCTTTGCTTTCCACATACTGGGCGCGGCGGATGGTATCGGGGAAATGAGAATTCCCTCCGTCAATAATGATGTCGCCTTTGTCAAGATGGGGGATCAGCTTTTCAATAAAATCGTCCACAGGTTTCCCTGCTTTGACCAGCATCATTACCTTTCGCGGTTTCTCCAGCGAAGCAACCAGTTCGGCTATGGAATGAGCTCCAATGAATTTTTTCCCGGCCCCGCGTCCGTTCACGAATTTATCTACCTTTTCTACCGTCCGGTTATAGACGGCGACGGTATAACCTTTGCTTTCCATGTTCAGCACCAAGTTCTCTCCCATTACGGCCAGGCCGATCAATCCGATGTCTGCTAATTTCGTCATAGTGTCTGTTTGTTTTAAATGTTTAAAGATGCAAATGAATTAATGTCAGTTTCTTTCCCTTTTTGCGCGTCTCGTTTGTTTTATCCCCGGGAAATTAACGTCTGGCAGCTTTCAGACTCCCCGTACCAGAAAGCCGAGTTGCTGCAGTTTTTTTTGTACAGGAGCCGGAACCTCATTCATTTTCAGAATGAAAACCGGAAATTCCCGCCGGACCGGGTAATTTCCCCGGAGTAGTTCAAAGCGGGACGGAGCTTCCCGCAGGGCCTGATCATCTCTGCGGATATCGTAGCTGGCCAGCACGGCCTGACTCAGAATCTGTTCTTCCGTGAGTCCTTTCCCGTTGAGAAAAAACGTAGTTTTTTCCGGAAGTTCAATGTCCTTGGCTTTCCAGTGGTCAATACCCAGGTTAAAGAAACGGCTGACAGCCTGTATGCTCATGGTGGTTCCGTTGGCTTTTCCGTCTTTGGAATAACCTGCGATATGCGGTGTAGCCAGTATGCAGCGATCGAGCAGTTCCCGGTCAATACATGGTTCGTGTTCCCAGCAGTCGAGCACCAGGGCCTTTATTTTTTTCAGATCCAGTGCTTTTTTGACTGCCCTGCTGTTAATCACCTCGCCGCGGCAGGAGTTGATAAATACGGGACACCGCATAAGACTGTTGAAAAAAGACTCGTTGGCCAGATGTAAGGTTTTATCCTCTCCCTGCCGGTTAAGCGGAACGTGGAGGGTAATTATGTCGGCTTCCTGCTTGATCTGGTCCAGGCTTACAAAAGCGTCGGGGCCTTCAGCCCGTGCTCGTGGCGGGTCATTCAGCAATACCCTCATGCCAAAAATCTCGCAGATACGGGCCACTTTGGAACCAACCTGGCCGACACCTACCACGCCTATCGTCTTGCCTTTCAGTTCAAATCCCAGTTTAAAGGAAAGGACGAACAGGACCGAAGCAACGTACTGTTCCACCGACTTGCTGTTGCATCCGGGGGCATTGGTCCATCCGATGCCTGCCTTTTCGCAGTAGCCGGTATCAATATGGTCGAACCCGATGGTTGCCGTGGCAATAAATTTCACGGAAGAATTTTTCAGCAATTTTTCATTGCAGATTGTTCTTGTCCGCGTAATCAGAGCATCGGCATCTTTTACCAGTTCCGGAGTGGTTTTGGATCCAGGGAGGTAGCATACCTGCCCGAAAGGTTCCAGGGCTCCCTTGATGTACGGAATCTTATCGTCAACAATGAATTTCATAGTGCAGTTCTCCGTTTATCTCTGTTCACGGTGCCGGTCCCTATACGTTAAACCGGTCTTTGAACGCCCAGAGGCCCAAGGCCGGATTGGAAATATAGAATACTTCTTCTCCGTCGGGCATTACGTTCAAGCCTTCGCGGAGTTTTTCCGGATTGTATTTTGCAGTGATGGCTTTAAGGTCGCCGTAAGTCAAACCTACACTTTCAATTTCCTCCCGGCTCAGGTTGCCGGCTTCTTGTCCCGGACAGTAAGTTACCGAGAAACGGCCTTCGGACGATCCGTGGATCAGGTGGGCCGCAGCACTCAGGTTATTACGCAGCTCTTCATTTTCCGTAACGGCCTTCAGTGTTGCCGGTGTCCCGAAATAACCGTATTTCCGGATCAGCCGGTCAATCTCCTTGTCTTCCCCGAATTCTTTCAGAGCAGGGGCCAGTACTATCAGTTCCCCTTCGTCGGCAATGGCCATACGGGTTCGGTAGATCGATTTGTTTCCCAGCCAGGTCGATTTGAATTCGGTGGGATCGAGCCAGACGAGCACTTTTTTCAGCGGTTGATCCAGCATCTCAAAGTTCACCTGCAGGGAAAGCCTGGCCGCCTTGTCGAAGACCTCGAAGTCATCTCCTATGAACAGTCCCCTGGTTTTAATTTTTCCGTCGGTTTTGTCCAGTCCTACCACGGTCTGTACATATACGATGGGCAATTGTTTGGCGAAATGTTCGGAGGCATAGTTGAATACTTTCCTGACAGGGGTGTCGGCATGTCCCATCATTTTTTCCATGCCATAGGCAGCCCCGATAAAATGACTTTTGTTAATGCCTTCCACGCCGCCGGTCCCGACAAAGATGTTTTTGTTGTAGTTGGCCATGCCCACCACTTCGTGGGGAACGACCTGCCCGATGGACAGGATCAGGTCATAAGCTCCTTCAACAAGCAGTTTGTTGACCTGGGCCGGCCAGGGAAAATCAACCACGCCTCCCGATACTTCGCTGACGAAAGATCCCGGGACCTCTCCAAGGGTGATTACATCGTTTCTCCAGTCATGTTCCCGGATCAGGGAAGCTGGCAGGGACCCGAACATATGGGCGATTTGCCTGTCGGTCATCGGGGAATGGGTTCCCAGGGCAGGCAGCACATCCGTGAGCCTGTCTCCGTAATACTGCCAGCTCATTTCGGTCAGTTCGCCGGCCCGGCTGGGCAACCGGGTGTAATCGGGAGGAAGGGCCAGCACCTTGTTCCTGTTTTTCAGATGGTCTAAGGCCTTGAACAATCCGGCTCTTAAATCTTCTGCAGTCAGTTCCAGTTCGGAAGATCCGATTTCATAGTATATCATAATATTTTCTGTTTTACTGCCGGCCGGAAGGGACCGGGCTTTGCCCGCAGCAAAGCCCGGTCCCCAACCGGTCCGGTTATCGTTTTACGCGGGCATTGCCATGCCAGATACTCCATACCATATCTTCATCTGCCGGCTGGGCATAGTCGGTCAGAAAGGTGGTAGCCAGGGCTCCGGTGGCCCATCCGAACTGAGGCCATTTTTCAGCTTCCCATCCTTTCAGGATGGCATAGAGCATGCCACCTACAAAACCGTCTCCTCCTCCTATGCGGTCCAACACGGTTATTTTGCGGGGTTCAATGATTTGCCATTCGTTCCCGGCCAGCATAATGGCTCCCCAGAGATGCTCGTTTGTACTGACCACCTGACGCAGGGTTGTGGCAAATACGGAAGCGTCGGGGAAAGATTCTTTGACGCGAGCGATCATGCCTTTGAATCCTTCAATTTTGTCTGCGATTCCTTTCCCTCCTGCTTCGGGACCTTTTATGCCCAGGCAAAGCTGGAAGTCTTCTTCGTTCCCGATCAGGATGTCTGAAATCGAGGCAATTTCCGTGAAAATATCATGAAGTTCTTTTTCGCGGCCTTCCCAGAAGGTAGCCCGATAGTTCAGGTCGAAAGAGATGCGGGTTCCGTATTTCTTGGCAAAACGGGCGATCTGGAGGCAAAAGTTGCTGGTTTCGGGCGACAGGGCGCCGATCAGTCCGGACAGATGTACAATCTGTACGCCTTCCTGTCCGAAAATGCGTTCCAGGTTAAAATCCTTCACGTTCAGCGTACGGCCTACTTCGCCGGCCCGGTCATTCTGCACACGCGGACCGCGTGAACCGTATCCGCTGTCGGCGATGTTGAACTGATGGCGGTAGCCCCAGGGACCTCCCTGTTCCACTTCCGGCCCTTCGTAGTTCATGTGGCGGCTTTTCAGGTTGCTCTTGATAAAACGGGCAATCGGACTGCCCTTGACAAAGGTGGTCAGCACCTTGACGGGAAGTCCCAAAAAGGACGAAATGCTGGCTACATTGGTTTCTGCACTGGTGGCCTGCATTTCATACAGGGAACTGCTGTGTACGGGTTGCCCGTTTACGGGAGTAATCCGTACTCCCATGCTGGTGGGAACCAGCAGCGAATATTGGCAATTTTGCTTTAACTGAAGATTCATATCAAATGAGTTTTATGGTTTACATATCGTCCGGCAACTGAGCTTTCACAAAGAATGCTTAGAAGCAGGCTGCCGGACTGATTTTATGCGGTTTGTGCATGGTTTATACTCCTCCGTAGGCGCTGTAACCACCGTCAACGGGAACGACAATGCCGGTCACGAAACTGGAAATATCGGACAGCAGGAAGAGGGTTGTGCCCTGCAGGTCTTCGGGCTCTCCAAACTTACCCATAGGGGTGCTTCCGACGATTTTTTCCCCGCGCGGGGAATACCCGCCCGTTTTTTCGTCTAGCACCAGAAAACGGTTCTGGCTGGTAATGAAGAATCCCGGAGCAATGGCATTGACCCGGATGCCGACTTTAGCCATATGAACGGCCAGCCAGGCTGTGAAATTGTTGATGGCTGCTTTGGCGGCCGAATAAGCCGGAATTTTTGTCAGCGGTCGGTAGGAATTCATGGAAGATATGTTCAGGATCACGCCCTTGCGGTGTTTGAGCATATCCTGGGTGAATATCATGCTGGGAAGCACGGTCCCCTTGAAGTTCAGATTGAATACCTTGTCAAAACCGTCCAGTTGCAGCCCGTAGAAACTGTCTTCCGGTTTGTCGATATTGCTTTCTTCCATTTGTTCCACCCTGGTGGTGGCTGAGGGGTGGTTTCCTCCCGCTCCGTTAATGAGTACATCAATTTCTCCGAGCTGCTCGTTAATCTGCTTTCTGGCTTGTTCCAATGACGTTTTGTCCAGCACATTGCCCTCTACCCCGATTACTGTGGCGCCGGATGATTCAGTGACTTGGACGGCAACTTTTTCTGCCGTTTCCCGGTTAATGTCTACAATGGCAATTTTCATGCCTACTGAAGCCATGGCTTTTACCAGAGCCAGGCCAATAACACCTGCGCCTCCGGTAATCACACATACTTTACCCGAAAGGTCTTTAAAACTAATTGGTTCCATAATTTATCAAATTAAATTCTCTGTAAAAATCAAGATTTTCTTTAGTAATGATATCGATGGATGTATAATTTTCTGCCGGGACGTGCTTTTTTAGGACAACGTACTGAAAAAGATTTTCAATGGCCCGGTATCCCTGCTCTTCAGGACGCTGGCAGATCAGGAAGTCAACCACGCCCTCCCGGAGCCATTCAATATTCTGCCGGATCAGGTCATGACCGATCAGGCGGACATGAGACAGATTACGGGAAGCCAGATAGGCTGCCATACGGTATACCTGGGAGTTGGTGACAAAAATGCCCTGCACGGGCTGAATTTTGGAAAATTGCTCGTCCAGCAGGCGGAAAAGCATCTCCGAACCGGGGTCTGTGATCTCAAAGGTGCGAAGCAATTTATGCTTTCCCGGATCGTTTTCCTCAAAATAAGCATAAAATCCTTTTTCCCGCTGTACCAAGTGGTTCTGGTTATCCCTTTCCTTGGCGAAATGAGTCACCAGGATGTTAGCCGTCCCTGGCAGGGAAAAATCCAGGAGTTTGGCCGAAAGGGCTCCGCTTTGGAAAGAATTCTGACCGATATAGCTTACCGTATGGAATTCCTTTAGGTTGGAGTCTATAAATACATAAGGAATACCTTGTGCTTCCAGTTTCTCTATCAATGTCCGCGATTCCCTGGAAAAGAAGGGGGCAAGCACCACACCCTCCGGGGCACTCCGGATTATTTCTTCGGCCCTGTCGCGAAAGGAATCCGGATCGGTTTGCAGGAAACGGTAAATGGTAATTTGTACCCCGTATTCCTGCAGTTCGGAAAAAGCCTTTTTTATTCCCTTCAACGGCTTGTTCCAGTATGCTTCTTCCGATTGTGGCTCGGGAATCAGAATGGCAAAAGCATGCATGCGTTTTAGTGCCAGCGCACTTGCCAGCATGTTAGGCCGGTAATCCATTTCTTCCAGGATACGCAGAATTCTGCTTTTTGTTTCCGGGGAAACTTCTCCGCGGTTGTGGATAACCCGGTCAACTGTACCGATGGACACCCCGGCTTTCAGGGCAATGTCCTTAATCCGTATTCTTTTTACTGGTTTGATAGGTCTTATCATTTTTGGTTCGTCCGGAAATGCCTCCGGCCTGCAAACAAAGCTAAGCAATTTTTTGACTATTCGTGTCCGTACACGGCAAAATATATTTAAAAACATTTTTAGCCATATTTGGGGAAAATACTGTTGGAATACAGAATAAATAAGCCTATTTTCGTGATCGTACACGGAATGTGAAAATCAGATCCGTATAAATTTAAACCCAGATATCATGAATTTAGGAAAATTTAGTTTTGGTGTTGGTGACCGCTTCAACCATGAAGGACTGGCCCAGTTAAAGGCCATTATGAAAGCCAATGCACAAGGTGTTGAAATCACTCCCGTATGGAACAAGTCGAACAGGGAACACAACATTGTGCATTCGGAGCCGGATGGTACCCGTGCAGAAGCCGATCAGGCTGTTCGGAAAATGGGCTGGAAAGGAGAATACCGGGTGGATGCCGATCATATCAACCTGGATACGGTAGACCGGTTTATTGCTCATTCCGACTTCTTTACGCTTGATGTGGCTGCCTATATCGGTAATGCTTCCGATGCTTCCGATGTGGCTGCTTTTAAAGCATCCTGCCGTTCACTGGGTGATAAGGTGGTGATTCCGGGCATAGCGGAGCCGGTGATGATCTCGGATGCCCTGTTGGACACTGTGGTAACCAAATTCCTGGCTGCCATCAGGGAAGCGGGGAAAATATACCGGCATATTGAATCGGTTAAGGGGAAGGGCAATTTTATTACAGAAGTTTCCATGGATGAGGTGGAATCTCCCCAGACTCCTGTGGATATGCTGTTTATCCTGAAAATGATTGCCGATGAAAAAATTCCAGCCCAGACCATTGCTCCGAAATTTACCGGACGCTTTAACAAAGGAGTTGATTATGTGGGGGATGTGGCCCAGTTTGCCAAGGAGTTCGAGGAAGATGTGCTGGTAATCGACTATGCGGTTAAGCAATTCGGTCTTCCCGGAAACCTTAAGCTGAGTGTGCATTCGGGCAGTGACAAGTTTACCATTTATCCGGTGATGGCCGGGATTATCCGGAAGTATGACAAGGGAATTCATGTTAAAACAGCCGGAACCACCTGGCTGGAAGAAGTGATAGGACTGGCGGTTGCCGGAGGCGAAGGACTTGTGGCTGCGAAACATATCTATACGGAAGCTCTGT
>JBFWIL010000019.1:0-18829 GCA_050256015.1 Mangrovibacterium sp.
CCGGCCGAATGGTTTTTCAGCCTGGCTCCTTCGGTACAAATAAGATTACAGCGCAGGGCCAGATCGCCTTTCTCCAGTTGTACACCCATGCTGGCAGCTTCCAGGGTTCCCCGGCCTTCAAAAACTTTTTCCACCTCATACCCCAGGACCGACATATTGGCTATTTCACTACCGGGATGCATCCGTTCCGGCACGGTTACCAAACGTCCGCATCGCCCCAGCCGGGCCAGCCGGTCCATCTCCGGAATGCGGGCCATCTGAAGGGGTGTTTTACCCCCGTATGACTCCAGGGGCTCATCGGCCATACCATCACCCAGAATGATAATATACTTCACTTGGTTATTCTTTTTATTTCATTACACATTCGATACCCGGATAATGTCGGCAAACACGCCGGCTGCCGTCACCGCAGCTCCGGCTCCGTATCCCTTAATGATCATCGGGAACTCATGATAACGTTCGGTAGTAAACATCACCAGGTTGTTGCTGCCCTGCAAATCATAGAACGGATGGCCCTGTTCCACTTCCTGCAGCCCCACCCCGGCTTTTCCATCTTCATACCGTGCCACAAAACGCCAGCATTTTCCTTGCGCCTCCAGCTCCCTGCGGCGGGTTTCGAACTCCTCATCCAGGGAACCGATCTTTTCCCAGAAGTCCTCAATCGATCCGGTAAAAAGCTCATCCGGGATGAATTTACTGACCTGCACATCTTCCCGTTCAATCCGGTAGCCCGACTCGCGCACCAGGATCATCAGTTTCCTAACTACATCGGTGCCACTCAAATCAATACGCGGATCGGGTTCGGAATAGCCCTGCTCTTTGGCCAGCCGGATCGTCTTGCTGAAAGGCACCGTTGCGGAAATGGTGTTGAAGATGAAGTTAAGTGTACCCGAAAGTACAGCCTCTATCTTCTGGATCCTGTCTCCCGCGTTCACCAAATCATTCAGCGTATTGATAATGGGCAGGCCCGCTCCCACATTGGTCTCGAACAAAAACTTCACCCCACGCTGCTTGGCTGTATTTTTCAATCTCAGGTATTTGTCGTATTCCGAAGAAGCCGCCACCTTGTTCGCAGTAACAATAGCCACGTTGGCACTGAGCAGATCTTCGTAAAGACCCGCCGCTGCATTGGAAGCGGTGCAGTCAACGAATACGGAATTGTATATATTCATCGCGATAACAGCTTCCTTGTAAGCTTCCAGTCCCGAAGGCTCACCTTCATGCTCCAGCCGGTCCCGGAATCCGTCAATGTCTATCCCTTCACGGTCAAGCAGCATGCGTTTCGTATTGGCCACCCCAACCAGCTTTATTCTCAGATGTTTTTCCCTGAGCAGTTTTTCCTGCTGCTGTCTGATCTGCTTCAGCAGGTTACCTCCCACCAGTCCGAAGCCCAAAAGGAAAAGGTTAACTTCTACATTTTCCGAAAGGAAAAAAGCTTCGTGTACCACGTTAAGCGTTTTCCGGAGATCGCCGTTTCTGACCACCCAGGAAATATTCAGCTCTGAAGCCCCCTGGGCGATGGCAATGATGTTGATCCCGTTCTTGCCGATGGTGTGAAATAACTTTCCGGCTACTCCCGATGATTTTTTCATGTTCTCACCCACAATAGCAACAACCGACAACTCACTTTCAATTTCCACCTTGCTGATCTTTCCGGCAGCCACTTCCTTCTCAAACTCCTGCAGAATGGCCTTCTCGGCTTTCCGGGCACGGGCCGTGTCAATCCCCACGGAAATGGAATTTTCCGAAGACGCCTGAGAGATCAGGATAACATTGATATTTTCGTTAGCCAGCGCTTTAAACAGACGCATGGAAACTCCCGTCACTCCTACCATACCCAGTCCCTGAACCGTAAGCAGGCTGATACCTGATATGGACGATATCCCTTTCACAGGATATTCCTTCCCGTTCTTTTTGCTTTCCGTGATCAGCGAACCAGGAGCTTCCGGATTCATCGTATTCTTAATAAGCAGCGGAATTCCCTTTTTGTATACGGGAAGGATGGTAGGCGGATAGATCACTTTGGCCCCGAAATGGGAAAGTTCCATGGCCTCGGAATAACTTAATGAGCGAATGACATAGGCCTTGCTGATCACTCTTGGATCGGCTGTCATAAAGCCATCCACGTCAGTCCAGATTTCCAGCAGGGAAGCGTTCAGGGCAGCGGCAAAGATGGCTGCACTGTAGTCCGAGCCGCCCCGCCCCAGCGTTGTATAATCGCCCTGAGCATTGCGGGCCACAAACCCGGGGGCCACACAGGTTCCGTGAAAATCACAGAAAGCTTCACGGATCAGTAGGTTGGTCTGTTCAAAATCAACCTGCGCCCTGCCGTAAACGCTGTCGGTCCTTATCAGCCTGGAAGCATCGGTCCAGACAACCCCTGGAATATACTCACTGATGATCAGAGAAGAAAGTCGCTCACCGAAACCGCAGATCTTATCCAGGGTCTTAGGTGTTAGTTCCCCTATCATAGATACCCCCCGGATAATCTTGTCCAGCTTGTCCAGCAAACGGGCCACCCGGTCTTTGACTTCTTCCCTTCTCTCCCCCTCAAATAAGGCTTCCGCCACTTCCTGGTGACGCTCCCGGATGGCGTTGATCTCCGTGTTGAAATAATCCGTTCCGAGAACAGCCATTCTTGCTGCATTAAGGATCTTGTCAGTAATCCCGCTCAAAGCGGAAACCACCACGACCAGATCGTCTTCCTGACGTTCTACGATTTCTTTTACCCGACGGATGTTTTCAGCACTTCCCACAGAAGTACCACCGAATTTCAACACTTTCATTCGTTAATATTTTTAATTTTCAATGGCAACTCAGTCGCATGAAATATAATCCTCTTCCTGTGTGATATTTCTCCCATGCCCGTTTTATCTGGTTAAATATTTCAGGTCACAAAGCCAACAATTTGCAGCCCGTAAACCGGAATTTCTTTTAAACCTGTCAAAAATACAACCAAAAAAGTTCAAACCGCAAAAAACGAATGGAAACTTTGATAATCTATTCCTTAACCCGCGAACTACGTAAGATCTGCATGAAGATGCTTCACCAAAGCCTGTAAGGCACCAATGGTCTGAGCCTGAGTATCGATAACCTGCTGCTTCACCTGAATAATTTCCCTGAGCAAACCAATTTCCCGTTCCGTAACGTACCGGACTTCTTTAACCTTGCCCGGTAAGGGTTCATTTTCCCGGGACTCTTCGGATTCCGAGAGCAAAGAGTCGTCTTCACACAGATTCCTCTTTAACAAATCGGTTGCCGAAATTCCAAAAAAAGAGGCAATCCTCAATATTCCGTCAATGTCTGGCTGAGAAACGCCATTTTCATAGCTACTCCAGGTAGTCCGGGGAAAACCGAGATAATCCAGCATATGGGACTGACTTAGGCCTCTTTTTTTCCTGAGAAACCGAATGTTCCCTGAAAAATAATTCATCGTTCGTATGGTTCTGTTTAACTTCCCGCTAATTTTCCCCTTTGGTTTTGTCTTTACCCGAATTTCGGGAATGCTCCGCAGGAAAAAATTTCACCCTATGCAGCATCCTTTCCGGAAAACTGCATAACTGATTTCACCCAAAAATAACAGAAAATATTGAACAGCACCCAATCTCCTTCAGGAAGTATTCCAACTAAAAACAACATGAAATACGTTATAAAACATAAGATTTCGCCAAAAAAAACAGCACACCGACTAATATTTAATCATAACACGAATTCAATAAACTTTATGGCAAATGATTAAAAAAAAGACGAATAATTTGTAATGTCTGTTTTTTCGTCATATTTTTGAACAACGATAGCGCAAAATTTGCCATCGGCACAAGACAGAAAATAATGGAAGAACGAACCGGTTCCGGCTGTAACAGGAAAAGCAGCTCATACTCATGGGCGGAAGGGCAGGACATTCTCCGGCTGGTGAAAGCACTCCTGTCTTATGAGCGCAACAAAGGATGAACGGATAAGCAAGCCGGTATTCTCAGAAAGCAAAAGAAACTTACATATTGCTTGTTATACGCTGATCATAGGAGCCATACTAATGAGCAACACATACCTACATGCCGGAAACCGGAATTCGGGTGTTTCCCTCTCTTTCAATACCGATACGCTTCCTGTACAGAACGGGACAGTGAACTCGCTTATTTTAAAAGTCCGGAACCATTCAGCGTCTCTGCACAATGCCTGTGTTAAAATCCGGACCGGTGAATCCCTCGAGCTATTCAGCAAAAGCACAATCAGTCCCCTGCCCGCGGCCGGACATAGCCTGCATATTCCCGTATGCCTGTATATCCCCGTAAAAACAGCTTCAGGCTGTCTTTACCCGGTTACCGCCAGACTGGAAACAACCGACGGACACAAAATAGCCTGGGCAGTCTGCACCGTGAGGGTTACCCCCACACGAAAGGTCAGCCTGTCGCTGCCCGCTGCATCGCTTATGATTCATGAAGACAGCACAAAAATAAAGATCCCTGTTCGTCTTACAAACAAGGGGAATACCCCGCAAACGGTCTCCGTTATCCTTCAAACACCAGGCGGCCGGAATCAGACGCCCTGGCATAAAATATTAAAAGCACACTTACTCCCCTTTGCAGACACGATCGTTTATTTCAGGGGAAAAAAGCCACGGTCATTTCAAAATAAAAACCTGCAACAACTAACAGCAACCGGGGTTTATGCCAACGGAGACCCGTTTGGCAGAACTGCCGCACCCCTTTCCTCTTCCTCCTCTAACCGCAATTTCCGGCAGCTGTTTGCCCTTGATAACAAAACGACTGCTTACAACGGCAGGATCACCATGACCGGACGATACCTGTTTACTCCCAACGAAGCCTACCAAGTGCAGGCAAACGGGAATGTTCTTTTTAGTAACGGTCGTCTGAATTACCGCTTCGACATTTCCCACTGGAAAAACAACCAGACCAATCCAATCCTCGTAAGAAACACAGCGCTCAGCTTTAAACATCGCCCCGGAAGGCATGCCGGAAAATACTGGGGAATTACCGCTGGTCATATCTCCCGCAACTACGAACGACATGTTACAGGAAGGGGAATCAGTGCAGTTATCTGTGATTCAGCCGGAGTAAACCGGTTGGAAGCCGGGTTTGTCCAGGAAAATTATAATCTTTTCAGTTCCCCAAATAAGAGCCTGTGGCGTCCGTCCACTTCGTTCTGGATTTCCTGGCAAAATAAACAGAATAAAAGGGAATGGTCTTCCTGCTTACTGCTTCAGAAAATACCCTGTTCCGAAAGAAAAATCCGGATCTGGAGCAACACGTTTACCTTAAGGAATAACAGGAAACAAGAACTCTCTTTTTATACTCATATCGGAAACAGCTCATCCGCTTCCGGCACATGCGGAAGCCGGACCGGAGTATGCGGGGAAATAAACTTCAGGGGACACATGAAAGCATTTACCCTCAGCAGCAAAAACCTTTTAAGCACAGCATATTATCCCGGACTGCAACAGGGAGCCCTTATCCTGCAGCAACAGCTAAGCCAACGGATGGGAAAAAACGGAAAATGGTGGGCCGTATTCAGCACCTACCGTTATCACCCCAAACAACTGCCCGGCACAATACAGAGATTCATCAACACTTACGGCTCCAGTCGGGCAGGCACCGGAGTTTCTATTCAGTTTAAACAGTATTCCCTGTCTTTTCTGCCGGAATGGAGCCGTGAAAAGAACAAACTGTTTGCCGCATATAATCCGGATCTGCCTGCTGTTATGGAGTCCTGGGACCTGAACACCACCCTCAGCTGTCACAACCTGCTTTCCGGACAGCAACTGGCCGTATCTGCCACCCTGGGCATCACCGACCTTTCCTCCGGCACGAAGGAAACGCCCTTCCACCTCAAAGCCGGACTGAACTGGCATGCGGGAAACTTCAGTCTGACGTCCTCCTGGCAGTACGGCTGTTTTCACCTGGGAGAAACAGCATCGGCAGGGAATACAGTTCCGGGAAAGACGTATCATATGCTACTGGTTTCCCCGAATTATGGCAGACACTTCCTGAATAACCGCGGAACGGCCGATCTGGGACTGAGCTGGACCACAGGAAGCCAAAGGACCTCCTGTCTGGTGATTCATTGGGGAATTCGTTTCAGACTGAATGCCGGGACGGAAACATTCATCGATTTCATCCGGTACCGGTACCGTCAGGCAAGCCGTTCTCAAAATAACCTGCAGGCCGGCATCTCTTCCGTACTGCCCCCGCTTCGGCTGACCGGTTCAAAACGATATACCCTGGAAATTCTGGCATACAAGGACCTGGACAAAAACAAGCACTATGATTCGCATGATTCCGTAGGAAGCGGAATGACAATACGCGTAGGAACTATTCCATTCCGGACAAACGCTGCCGGAATAATCAGCTACCGGAATGTACCTTCCGGAAAATACCCGGTTTCCGTCGTTCCCGAAAAGGGCTGGTACGCGGAAAAACAGGAGGTAACCCTGAATCGTTCCGTAAGGCTTGAAATTGCATTGCAGCAGGCCGGCATACTAAAGGGCGGCATTCATGTGCAGAACAACGACACCCTGGATTATACCCGCGGGAAAATGAATACCTCCGGCATGATGGTTTTAGCCATCTCTTCGGAGGGGAAAAGCTACCGGACACAAAGCGGGTATAAAGGAGATTTTATCTTCTTCCTGCCCGCCGGGGATTATACGGTGAGCCTGCAGCTCCCGGATACGGGCCTGCAATGTCTCAACAACGGACAAACCGTACGGGTAGATCCGGGAAATCCTGCCGTGCTTGAATTCAGCATAAGCCGGAAACATCAGAAAATAGAAATAAAACGGTTTACCGATATATCCATGAAAATAATGAAATAAAATACAGGTCTTCTGTCCCCTGGGCTTTTCCCGAAAACAGAAAGCTGCCGGGAAGAAGGCAAAAGTTCAGTTTTGTATTACGAATAATCTAAAACCAAACGATGATGTGTAAAAACAAGATCAAACTTAAAACCGCCCTGTTGGCCGGAATTATGCTGACAGGAGTGCAGTGGGCATATGCCCAGACAACAGCTGATCAGGTTAACCTGAATGTTAAGCTGGTTACCGTGCAAAATATTGCCGTTAACTCAGCCCAGGAAACAGTGACGCTTATCTTTGATGAGGCCGGTGACTACATAAATGGTGTATCAGAGAATCAGTCCGGGCATCTGATTGTCACCAGCACCTCCGGATTCCAGGTAAAAGTATCTGCATCAGGCGATTTAAACTATGGCACGAATACCATCCCGGTAAAAACCATCTCGGTAGAACCATCCGGTGCAGCAGGTGAGGGAGAAAGTTTTACCCCGCAGTCCCTGTCCACAACGGAGGCACAAATCATTTCATCTACATATGGGAAAGCCGGGAAAAGCTATGACATCAGTTACGTGTCTGCCGGAGGATCTGATTATATGGACATCCCTTCCGGAACTTATACCACGACGGTTACTTACACCATTTCGCCGGCTTAAAGTATTTTATTTACAGGGGCCCGGGCATCATCCCGTCCCCTGTAATTTTTCCTAAAATGGACAAAAAACATTCCTCACGGTTGCCGCTTCTGCTGATCGGCGGACTCTGCCTGTGTAACAGCCTGTACGGGCAGAGCATGTC
The DNA here is from genome assembly GCA_050256015.1 of Mangrovibacterium sp. GTDB lineage: Bacteria > Bacteroidota > Bacteroidia > Bacteroidales > Prolixibacteraceae > JBFWIL01. The sequence goes on from JBFWIL010000019.1 coordinate 7,607, forward strand.
CACCAATCCGCCGAGGCTTTATTTTACGGCTCTTCCCGGAGAACGGGAGACCCGGATACTGACAGTCATGAACACGGGAAAAACACCCCTGGAACTGGGTATTTCCGTAGGCGACTGGGATTACGATCCCCTGGGCAATAACCGGATGTACGATGCGGGAACGCTGGCTACCTCCGCAGCCGGCTGGATCCGGATCTTTCCTTCTTCCTACCTGGTTCTGCAAGCCGGGCAGCGTGAGAACCTGGAGATAAGCCTGAAGGTTCCTGCAAACACCGGCGATTCCGTACCGGTACACACAGCCATGATCTTTCTGACCCAGCTGAACCTGTCGGATGCCGGAACCGCCAGGGGAGCAGCCATACAGATCAGCATACGCTCAGGCACCAAAGTGTACCATTCCTTCTTTTCTGAAGAAACACAAAGCCTGGAAATAACGGATTTTAAAAAGATACCCCCGCACAGCAAAGACAGCATAGCAAATCTGGAGCTTACCCTTTCCGTCAACGGAAAACGGTGGGTGGAAGGCGACCTCAGCTCGGAATTGCTCCACATAGAGTCAGGCAAAAAAACCAGGCTTGCCGGCGTGCATTATTATGCCCTGCCCGGAGATGAACGCCTGATCCGGCTCAGGCTTCCTCCCGGCCTTGCAGCAGGACGCTATACGGCCACCTCCCTGGTCAGCACCGGGGACAAAGATCAGCTTAAGATGGCCGAACTCGAATTTATCCTGCCATAGGAAAAAAAAACGGGAAGACCTTTCCCTATGCGCATCAAAATTATATTGAAACATTCAGCAAGACAGCCGTTTGAGCACTTTATTATGTATTCCAGAATCCTTCTGTCGATCTTAACCATTTGCTTCTGGCTGAGCAGTACGTTGACTGTTCGTGCCCGGTGTGCCGGTATCGGGCTGAGCGGATACGGGAGCTATCTGGCCTTAACAAGCTATTCCGAAATACGAAACGGGAAGACGGGAACCCGTTTTCTCACCCTGGCATACACCCTTCCCTGGGGAACCAACTGCCCCCACTGGCGACTGACCATCAGAACTTCAGGCAGCTTTACAAACGGAACCCATTCCATTGCCCCGGGCCATATTTCCATCCGGTTTAACAGTGCCGACGGGGGCCCCGCCCCTACAGCCATTCCCATGCCCGCTGCATCTTTTCCGCTAAGCACTTCGGAAACGGATCTGCTTACTCAGGCCAATACGGCCCTACAGGCACCGCCCGACTATTACTTTACCCATATGTTCGACCTTACCGTACAGGGAGGCTCCCATCTGCATGTTCCAACAGGCTTGTACTCCACCAACCTGATTATCACCCTGTACCGGGAGAACGGAGAGCAGGTTGCCACAGCAAGCATCCCGTTATGCTTTTCCGTGGAATACGCTGTAACCTGTTTCCAAACCAGTCTGGACAGTTATCTCTCCGGAAGCGGGGCAACATTTACCACCTACGAAGCGCTGCAAAACGGCATCACCGCACCGCAATACATAAACCTGAGCTATACCTCCTCCTCTTCTGCTACCTGTGCAGGCTGGAAACTCCGGGTTACGGCTTCCGGCAATTTCAGCAACGGCAGTGAGGAAGTAGCTCTCCGGCACACGGCCATCCGCTTTAACTGTGCGGAAGGAGGTCCCCCTCCTTCATCCATACCCATGCCCACTTCCTCCATACCGCTCAGAACTACGGAAACTGCCGTCGTCGTCCGGTCTGATGCCGCAATTGAAGTTCCTACCGCCTATTTCTTCACTCACCGTTTTGATTTGATCATACAGGGAGGGAATCACCTGCTCCTGCCCGACGGTACCTACACCACCATGCTCATCTTTACTTTTTACGACAGCGGGAACAACCTCATATCCAGCACAAACATACCGGTGTGCTTTCAGATCAGCTATCAGGGATCCGGAGGAGGTTCATCTTTAAGCCTGGCAGCGGGAAGCGACCTGGTGAATTTCAGCTATACCGGCATTTCCGAGCATCAAAACGGACTGACCGTCAGCATGCCCGCCTGTCTGCACCTCACTTCCTTTTCCAACTATCAGGTTATGGCACGGACCATCGACGCCAATTTCAGTTCTCCCTCCAACTCCTATACCTTTCCTGCATCCGTGATCACCCTCAGGGCAAATCTGAACTCATCAGCCCCGACCGGCTGCGCAAAAGACATCAGCTGCCATTCCTTTCCACTCTCCGTTATTCCTCAGACCCTGATCTCGAATGCAAACGCAGCATACCCCTGTCAGGATCTGGTCTTTGATCTCAGCTATTCCACCCAGGCCAACGACAGCCGGCTTTTCTTTGCCCCTGCCGGAAATTATCAAACCGCTATGCTGCTGATTCTTGTTCCGTATTAACCGGCATTCCTTTCCTTTTCCCGACCATATTCCGCCGAACCGTTTATGAAAAAAAATGTTAAATAATAATCAACTCTATGTTAAACGACATCCGGGATCAAAAAAACAGTTAATTTTGCTACCAAAAAACCAGTTTAGTCGGTATGACGGCACAAGACAAAGAAGAATTGGTCAGGGAGGAAATCCTGAAGCAGGCCCGTAAGCTGTTTCAACAGTACGGACTGAAAAAAACCACCATGGACGAGATTGCCGGGTCCTGCGGCAAAGCCAAGAGTACACTGTACCATTACTTCAGGCATAAAGAGGAGATATTTGAAGCCGTTATCCAACTGGAAATCATCAGTCTTCGCAACGACATAAAAAAGGAAGTGGACAAGCAGCAGGGCATGCAAAACAAGCTGATGACCTATGCCCGGGAGTACTGCAAGGAAATAATCAAGCGGGCAAACCTGAATAGGTTCATCACCCGGGAAAAAGCCATGGAAGCCAGGGCCAGGAAGTATTTCCTGAAAATGATGGACTACGAACAAAGCTACATCGCCAGCATACTGCAAGCGGGTTACGATGCCGGGGAACTTCGCGGAACAAAAACGGAAGATATTCCATGGATAGCGGAAACCCTGCTTGCCTCCTTTTACGGAACAACGCTTTTCATCATAGAAAAAGAAGGATATTTTGATGAAGAGAAAATTTTCAGGGCAATCCGTTATTATGTACCAAAACTCATGGGTTAATCCGTTCCGGATACAAAAAAAAACAGGAAACAGAAATAAAAAGAAACTGAAAACAAACCAATTTATCCCAACAGCCATGATTAAAGAACAAATCGGGAACAATGCCGGAAAGATCTGGCGCTTCCTCAATCAGAACGATGAAAGCAGCATCTCGGAAATAAAACAGGCCTTAGCCATGAAAGGATCCGATGTCCGAATGGCCCTGGGATGGCTTGCACGTGAGAACAAGATTTTTTTCTTTAACGATGACGATAATCTTCGCGTAATTATACTGCATTGACAGCAAAATGAAACATCGTTTACCCGGAAATGAACGCCACGGCAGCCTGACCGTCTGGTTAAACTCCCGGTAAATAATGCCCAAATGTTGAACAAGACCGAAGGGAACAGATGAAGATGCCATTGAACAAGCGGTTTTTGCTGTGTTTTACCTGCAGCATCTTGCTGACCGTAATGATGCTGATCTCCGGGATTACATCCGGACAAACATTCAGTATCTCCGGGCAGATCACGGATCGGGACACGGGACTTCCGGTGCCTTATGCCACCATTGTGTTTGAAAACACCATGACAGGTACCATTTCCAACACGGACGGTTATTTCCGCCTGGAAACCAATGAGCCCGGCAGCATGCTGCGAATCTCCGCGGTAGGTTATATCATGCAGCGTATCCCGACAGAAAACATTAGCGGGGAACCACTGAATATCAGAATGAAAGAAGAAGTAATCTCCATTGCCGAGGTGGAAGTGACCCCGGGAGAAAATCCGGCTCACCGGATTTTGCAACTGATCATTGACCATAAGGCAGAAAATGATCCGGCTTACTTCCCCGACTGGCAAAGCCGGTTGTACAGCAAAATCGAATTTGACCTGAAAAACGTCAAAAAACCCAAAAAAGAAGACAGCAAATTCTGGCAACAGGCAGGCTTTATCTTTGAATATATGGATACCCTGGAAACAGGGAAAACCTTTTTGCCCATTTTCATTACGGAAACCCATTCCGATTATTACCAGATGCAGGATGGTAAAAGCTATGAACGCATCAGGGCCAACAAGATGTCGGGCGTGCAAACCGGATCGGTTGCCGAATTTACCGGGAAATTATACACCGACATCAATCCTTATGAAAATTTCTTTCGAATGTCCAACATCGGGCTCATTTCACCGCTGAATAACCAGGGGCTGATGCATTACCGGTACTTTTTACGCGACAGTACGCAAATAAACGGGAAAAAGATTTACGAATTGTCCTTCTTCCCGAAAGTGGAACAAAGTCCCGCTTTCAGGGGAAAATTCTGGGTCGACAGCTCAAACTGGGCCCTCAGGCGAATCGAAATGCGCCTTTCCGCCCAGGCAAATGTCAACTTTGTCAATGACCTGGTTTATGAAAAAGATTATGTTTTTCAGAATCATAAATATATTCCCTATAAAGAGGCCTTATGGATTGACTTCAATATCCAGAAAAAAGACAAGGGGAAGCTTTTGGGTGTAATCGGCCGGAAAACCCTGGTTTACGAAGATTTTAAATTCACCCCGGCCCCGGAAAAGATCAAAAGACAAAAACGGGAAATTTCGGTGGCCCCGGATGCGTTCGCTTATGAAGAACTATACTGGGACAGCATTCGTCCCGTGGGACTGGAAGAGCGGGAAGCAGCCATTTACGGGATGGTGGACTCGCTAAAAAACGTACCCATTGTACGCACCATCTTCGACTATGTAGAAATGTTCCTGTTCGGGTACAAGGATTTCGGGAAGGTTGAGCTGGGACCTTATTTTTACATGTACAGCTACAACGAGATTGAAGGTCACCGTTTTCGTTTCGGTGGCCGAACAACCACTGCCTTTCATGAAAAACTGCGGCTGAACGGCTACCTGGCCTACGGAATTCGCGATGGTGTCTTTAAGTACAGCGGAGGGTTCGAATATTTTTTCAACAAAGAAAAGCAGTTCTCTGTAGAAGCCCGGTACAAGCACGATTATGAACTGTTCGGCCGGGGGGAGAATGCCTTTGCCGAAGACAATATCCTGATGGCCATGCTGGCCAAAGATCCGCTGAAAAAACTAAACATGTTCAACCGGCTTAGCTTTCAGGCCGACAAGGAATGGATACACGGTCTTTCAAACACACAGCAGATCTCGACAACCCGGATTAAAAGCGGACCTTACATCCCCTTTACTGACCGGGAAGGCAACCAGACCGGCAGCATCAGGAATACGGCAATATCACTGAACACACGCCTGGCCCCCAGAGAACGAACCGTAACAGGCGCTTACGAGAAACGAAGCCTGGGCAGCACCCTGCCCGTTGTCGACCTGAAAGCAAGTGCAGGCATAAAAGGACTGCTCAGCGGCGATTACGATTATTTCCGCCTGCATACCGATATTTACGATAAGCTTCCGCTTTACCCCATAGGCTATACCACTTACCTGCTTCAGGCCGGGAGGGTATGGGGCGACGTACCTTTCCCGCTAATGAAAATCCATGAGGGGAATGAAACATATGCTTCCGATAAGTTTGCCTTTAACCTGATGAATTACCAGGAATACGTAAGCGATCAATACCTGGGCATAGCACTGGAACATCATTTTCAGGGATTCTTCTTCAACCGCATTCCCCTGATGAAGAGGCTGCAGTTCAGGGAAGTAATCGGAGGACGATGGCTGATCGGCGACATGGATCCCTCAAAGCACGATCAGCTCGTTTTTCCCGCCGGCATGAGCTCGCTTAAGGGCGAAGCCTACGGGGAAGTATCGGTGGGTATTGAAAACATTCTCAAAATACTCCGGGTGGATGCCGTGTGGCGCTTGACCGGGCACAGCCAGGTCGACTACGATCAGTTCGGAGTACTCTTTTCCCTGCAGTTCGATTTTTAAAAAAGAAAAAATGCACCCGTTATCCCGGCTTTTGAGTAAACCCAGCCATGCGGAGATGCCAGGACTGCCTGCCCGCAGATCGTCGGCGACGATAAGGGGATAACACAGGCTTTGATGAAAAGCTCCCTATTAAAATATCAGCTTCCCCTCCAGTAAATCACGGCAAAAACCAAGGCAGCAATAATAAAGCCATACATAAAAATATTGTAAGCAATACGCAACAGCTTGTACTTGCGGAAAAGCGAACGCCCCAGGTAATACTGGTCACGGATCAGGCTGGTACAGAGATAATCATAATCGTTCAGCATTTCCTTTACGGCCTGATCATAACGCTTATAGGGAATCTGATAAAATTTTCCGAAAGAAAGCAAATTCACCCGCCGCTCCCGGAGATCATCCTCACTGTACTTTTCCCGGTTTAGTTCAGGACGGCAGGCCATGATGGCAAAGATAAGGGAAATCAGGCTAAACAAAAACAAAATGACCAGGGGAACAAACAAATCGCTTTCGGGAAAAGAATCTCCCAAAACCGGGGTTAAGGGCTGTCTTGACATGAGTGCGGCGGAAACGGAAATAAGGATGGAGTTGATCGAGATCAGGATGTTTGCCTTTTTATCGGCCATGGCACTCATCCGCATCTGGTTACTCGCCGTAAGCCGGAACATGGATTCGGCACCCTTGGCTGCGGGCCGGGAAGAAGCATGCTGGTTCTGCTGTTTCAGTTCCTGCCGGACAAGCTGTACTTTTACCTGCTCCATATTCTCCTTTTTGACCGTTTCAAAACGTGTCCGGGCTGCCGTCGTGTAGAAAACATGCTTTCCCATAAATGCCAGGGTTTCCTTCCAGTAATCCGCCGGCTCCTGGCTCCTGTCCAGAAAAGCCAAACGCTCCCTGCGCAGGTTTTTGGATACGGAAATAAAGCCGGGAGATCCCAGATGCGCCATACCGGCATCCAGCAATATCTTCTCCGGCAGGGAAACAGGCTCCCGCTCACGCCGGGTTGCCAGAATGCAGTGTTCCACCTGCATCTGAGACTCCCGGTCAACCAGATGTTGTTCAAAAAAAGTACGGAGCAGCTCAACACTCGCCTGCTCATGCTCCTCCCTGCGGATCATATAACCCGTATCATGAAACCAGGCAGCCAGCTGCAGCACCTCCATCTGCCGTTCATCCAGCTCTTCCTCCTGCCCGATTTCCCGGGCCTGCTGCACCACATTCATGGTGTGTTCAATGGTATGAAAGCATAACCTCGGATCGTCGTTCTGCCTGAAAAAGTCTATGACAAATACCTTGGCCTGATTGATCCTATCCATAAACTGTCTTATTTTTTTGTTGCATCACGGACTGCAAAAAGCTAGGGCTATCTCCCTTCTTCAGCCTGTTTGTGCCGGACGATGCAAAAGCGTCAATCCGTGGCAAGTAAGCGATTAATTCCTGTCTGCAGGCGATGCTGAACTACAATAATACAAAAAAAGGAATCATTCTCCTCCGGAATTATTTCCCGGACAATTCAACGGAATTACCCTTTGCCCGGAAAATCAGCTCCGGCCTTCAGAATTCCCCCTGTTTCCAAAGCTGCTGCTATTTTATTGACGGCGAGTGTATCATGCAATTTTATGACCGGCCGGTAACCTGCAGATAACGGGTCAGTTTCAGCTGGTACCGGCAATGCGCATCACTCAGCTGGTTGTAACTTTGCTGCTGCAACACCTGGGCATCAAGCAGGTCAGACAGGGGCACCGTCCCGGCCCGGTAAAAATCGGTGTTCAGCCTCAGGTTTTCCCGGGCAGACTCTACCGATCTGCGGGCCAGCCGTATCTGGTCATAGGCTTCCTGCAGCTCATGCCAGGTCTGACTGGTCTCCACCCGCATCAGCTCTATGGAATTTTGCCGGTCATTTTCCGTTTGTTGTTCCCGGATCCGGCTTTGTTTTACAGCATGCGTTCCTCCCCACCAACCGGAAAGAGGCACGGAAACCGTAGCATAGACCAGTGCGGCATCATTGCGTTCCCCCATGAGGTTATGATGTAATAGTCCGGCCCCTACTCCCAGGGAAGGAAGCCTTTCGGCCGCCTTCATCCTGGTATTCAGCCGGACTGCCGTGAGCTGCTGTTCCAGCAGCCGGCTTTCCTTCCGTGTCTCCACGGCCCGTAAAGGATCCATGAAATAACGCTCCGGGGGCGGAACCGTATCGAAAGCGGGATAGCTGATTTCAAAATGATCCGTTTCGAGCCCGGCATACTGGCTCAGCAGCATTTTGGAAATATTCAGCGCATTTTCCAGCGTCAGCCGGTTGCTCGCGGTCTCCTGCTGCTGCAGTTCCACACGGAGCAGATCATTACGGTTGGTAAGTCCGGCCTGCACGGAAAGCGTCACTTCCCGATGAAGCCGCTCCAGCAGTTTCCCGGTTACCTCCAGGGTTTTCAGCTTTTCCTTCAGACTGACGATCTGCCAGAAATACTCCCGGGTACGGTAGATCACCTCATCTTCGGTCAGTTCCAGCTGAAGATCACTGACCATCTCTCCCACCCTGGCCAATTTGTTGGCCTGCATGATTCGTCCGCCGGTAAAAACAGGCTGACTGGCCGTAAGGCTTAACACCGTCCCGTCTTCCAAAAAAGAAAGAGGCAAAGGCTCAGGCAGGACGCCCTCCAGAGATACTTCCGTTTCGGCCATACCGTCATTGGCCGCAAACACCATTCCACTGGCCGATACCGATGGGAAATAGGCCGTATAAGCTTCCTTCTGGGCCTGAGACGCAATTTGCGTTTCCAGCTGACTGTTCTTCAGCGCGTAATTGTTTTTAGCAGCAAGCTCTTCACATTCGGACAGCGAATAGGTCTGAGCCGACAGTCCTTCACCTCCCAGCAGGGCACAAAGAATACCAATATGCAACTTTTTCATTTTTACAAACTTTTCGCACTATCCGTTTCTTGATTTCAAGTCTTTTATCTTAATCCGGTTAAATATTTTCCAGTAGGCAACCGGCAGCACGGTCACAACAAGGATCATGGCTACAATCGTCCCGGAAAAGATGACTATACCCATCGGAGCCCAAAGCAGACTTCCGCTGATAATCATAGGAACCACCCCTACAGCCGTGGTCATGGAGGTCAGGAAGATAGGCACCATACGCCTGCTCCCGGCATCATAGGCAGCCGTCTTACAGTCTGTTTTTTTGTTGATCCGCAGATTTTCCGCGTGATCAAACATAATGATGGCATTCCGCACGATAATCCCCATAAGACTGATTATTCCCAGAATGGAGGTAAGCCCCATCTCCGTGTTCGTGATCCATAGTCCCAGCCAGGTTCCAGGCAAACACAGAAAAATGGATAACAGGGCAGACATGGCCACACCGATCCGCTTGAAGTTAAACAAGAGAAAAAAGAAGATCAACACAATGGCCGCACCGATGCCGATGAACACGGGAATAAGAATTTCCGCATCATTTTCAATGGTCCCTCCGTATCCATATCTCATCCCGGCCGGCAAAACCGGAGCCACTTTTTGTTCCATCAGCTCAACAACCTTATCAAAGGCATTGGATTCGTTAAAACCGCGCTTTACATTCGCGCTAACCGTAATGGTCCGCACCCCGTTACGCCGCACAATCTGTCCCTCCTGCCAGTAGGGCCGAATACCGGCCACCTGCCGCAAAGGAACGGAAACACCGGGAATAGCCGTAGAAATATATGCATCGTCCAGCTTTTCAGGCCGGTCATAGCCGTCTTCAGCATCCGTGCGCAGAATAACGGCAACAGGATAATCGCCTTCCCAGACCGATCCGGCAGGAAAGCCTTCATTCCGGGCAGCAATCTCGGCCTGGACCAGCCCCCGGTCGATTCCCAGCCTGGCAGCCTCAACCGTGTTCAGATTAACCTCCACGGAAGGCTGGAGTTCCTCATAGTCGGTATGAATCCAAACCAGCTCTTCCAAGTCTCGCATAGCCATCATCAGCGTATCGGCAACTTGCTTCAGCTCACCGATGTCTTCTCCTGAAAGCCTTACCTCAATCGGCTCGGTAACCGACTGATAATCGATCTGTTTGAATTTGACATAGGCATTCGGGAAATGATTGGCCATGCGGTTGGTATAATCGTCCAATATCTCCGGGGTTTCTTTGATCGACCTGGTGTTCACGATAAACTGGGCAAAATTCTTCCCGGCCAGCCGGGGGGCATAGGTGGCCTGGAAACGCGGGGAGGAACTGCCGTAAAAAGCAGTCACCGAACGGACCCGCTCGTCGCGGTTAAGCATTCGATAGACACTATCTGCCACAGAGCAGGTAAGCTCCAGTGAACTTCCCTGCGGCAGAAATATCTCCACGGCAAACTGATCCCGATCGGAAAAGGGGAACATCCGCATATCCAGACGGAGCAACAGCAGCATAGACAAGACCACGGCAACTACCCCCCCTAAGATGGTCTGCAGAGGAAAACGGAAGGTAAACCGCAACAGCCGGTCATACCCCCCCTGTATAAAATTGAGCAGATTAAACCGCTTTTTATATTCCCCTGCTTTATCTTCCGTCTCATTTCCCTTTTCGGGATCCGGCTTTTTACGGATCAGCACATATTCCATATAAGGAATATAGATCATAGCCAGCAAAAAAGACACCATCAGCGCAATGGAAAGCGTCCAGGGAAAGTTGGTCAGGAAATCGAGCCATACACCCGAAACGGAGAACAGCAGGGGGAAAAAAATCATGCTGATACACAGGGTGGCCAGCAGGATGGAACCTGCATAATTCCGGGCACTGGCAACGGCTGCATTCCAGCGCGACATACCCTTTTTCACGTATTCCAGATAACCGTCTACCACGACGATGGAATTATCGACAATCATCCCCAACACGGCAATCAGCGCTGCCAGGGTCACTGTATTCAACGGGATGCCAACCAGAAACATGATTCCCACGGTAATGGCAATGCTGATGGGAATAGTGGTAGCGGCCACCACAGCCGAACGAAAGGGAAAGAGAACCATCATGGAAAGAATAACCACAATAATGGAAACCAGCAAATCGCGCAAAAACGAATGCACCGAATCACCGACAATCTTGGGCTGATCGGCAATCCGCTGAACACGCACACCGGCAGGAAGTTCTCTGGTAAAGGCCTCCAGTACCTCATCCACAACTTTTCCGTACTGCACAATAGTGTAGCCCCCAAGCATTTCCAGGGAAAGGATAAGGGCCTTTTTCCCGTTGTTCTCAATATAACTGTCGGGATCGTCATACTCCCGGAC
>JBFWIL010000020.1:0-18674 GCA_050256015.1 Mangrovibacterium sp.
CAGCGACTCAGGCCTGACGGGACAATACCTTAAGGTTTACCAGTTCAATGCGTGTGCTGGTTGCCTTCAGAATTTTAATCCGGAATTTTCCCGAACTGATTACAGTGTTGACTTTGGGAATGCTTTCGTGATGGTAGAGTATATATCCGGCAAGGGTTTCGTAGTTCTCTTCAGCCGGAAAGCCAAGCCCGTATTTTTCATTGAGGATATCCAGGTCGATCCGGGCTGAAAAGATAAACTCATCCTCGCTGAGTTGTTTTTCAATCCAGTCGGTTGTATCATGCTCATCTTCTATTTCCCCGAATATTTCTTCGAGCAGGTCTTCGCTGGTAACCATCCCTGAGGTGCCTCCAAACTCATCCACTACTATGGCAATGCTTCTGTGTTGCTGAATAAATATGCTGAGCAGTTTACTTGCCGGCATGGTTTCGGGTACAATAAGTACTTTTTTCAGGGCGGAACGGATGGATTCCGGCCTGGTAAAAATGGTTGAGTGATGAATGTAACCAATGATGTTGTCAATATTGTCCTGATAAAAAAGTATTCTGGAATAACCTGTAGAGACAAACAGCTTTCGCAGGTCTTCAAAACCGGAATTGATATCCATGGCAGCCATTTCTGTCCGGGGTACCATGATTTCCCTGAGTTTGACCTTGGAAAAATCCATGGCATTGCGAAACAGTTTTACTTCGGTATTAAGGCCCTCCGTCTTTAATGCAGACTGATCCTTTTCGATGAAATACTGCTCCGGCTCGTTTCTGTCTGTCTGCATGCGGCCGTCGTCCCTTTTGCCTTCAGCCATGCAACCGGACTTCTGCCTGGCAAACAGCAGGGTAAGCGGATAGAACAGATAATAAAACAGTTTGAGAAAAACGGAAAGTGTTTGCAATATACCGGAAGAAGCCTGTCGAAACAAAATTGCCGGGAGCAGGTTCGTGAAACACAGTATGAGGATACACGCAGATGCAATCTGCAGGGCAAGGATAAAAGTTTGAGCGGGTACAATTCGTTCGAACACGGGTTGCAGTTCAAATGCCAGGAAAATTCCGGAACAAACCAGTGTTGCATATTTCCCGATCAGCAGGGTGTACCGTATCTGTTTCCGCCTGCAGGCAAAAGACCGGGGGGACTGATCATGGTAACTGTCTCTACAGACCGGAATTTCTATATATGTCTTCAGCCACATGTGCTCGACTCCGGTAAAAAAAGCGGAAAGGAGCAGGGACAATGAAAGCAGGAGAATGATATCCATGGCTTATTCAGTTACTTCAAGATACAGCGTTCCTCTGACTTTTTTGATTTTCCAGTTTGCCATGTTCTGGTCCGATTCAAAGCCAATGCCGGTAATTATCTGATCACGACGGATAATTTTTACGAACTTATCGGAATAAATTTCCCCTGATTTTCTTTCCCATACCAGCTCTTCTGTTTTCAGGGAATCTCCGTCCTGGTTGATGACCAACACATTGTTCTTGGCGATCCATTTCCCTTCCTTCTCATAAAACAGGGCATAGTCGGAGGTAATTTGGGAGTCAATTTTTCTGTTTTCCCCAAAGCGGATTATTTCTACACCTTTCGGGAATTCCGTATATGGGTCCTTATCTTCCTCCTGGTTATACTGCCGCATAAGCGGAGTTTTCAGACTGAATTCCAGCCGTGAGGAATCGGAATGGACCATGAAAAAATTTTCCGCCTCCATTCCGGGAAGTTTGTCGCTTACAGACAGTTCCTTGATCCGCTCGATCTTGTTTTCACAGGAAAACAAAAGCATTGCTGTTCCCAAGAGGAAAACGGCAATGCTGATGAGAGAATGATTTTGTCGGTGATATAAATTGTTATCTTGCACGCACTTTCGATGATTCATTGATCCAACTGCCAAAGCTAATGGTTTGTCCGTCCTGATAGCCTCCGAAGAACAAGGTCTCCTTGTCGGGGAAATAAACACGGTAGGTGCTGATTTTTTTGTTGGCTTCGGCGAATACTTCAGGATCCACCCGTTTGGCTTTCTGATAGTAATCCACGGCCAGCCAGTAGAGGGACAGGTGATCAAAATCGGTATCCCCGTAATGTTTGCTGTAATGGGCATAGATATCCCCGATCAGAATCAGGGCGCGGCCATGGTTCGGATTGTTTTCCAGTGCTTTCCGGGCGTAGTTTCGGGCAGCCCGGAAATTGTTTTCCTTGGCAAAGGTGAAAGCTCCCAGTTCATAGTAATATTTTGACAACAGTTCCTTGTCCGCTTCTGAGGCAATGGCACTCTGATAATATTCCTTGGCCTTGTTGAATTCGTCCCGTTTCATGAACAGACGGGCCATATTAAATGCTGCTTCCGGAGAAGGATCCAGGGAATACAGCTTTTCTGAAGCCCGGGCAAAGAGTTCACTACCGGTGCAGTCTTGCTTACCGAGTACCCGGAGCATATTTTTCAGGGCATCCACATCCTGGGAAACCGATTCGAATTTAGGCTCATAAAGGGCAATCAGCGATTCGCAGTCGGCTGCCCCACTGGTCTGGAACAGTTCATCTATAATTTGTTTGGAGGTGGTATATTTTTCGCTTTCGGGTTCCTTGGCCAGACCGGTATCCACTACATTTGAAGCCAGGCTGTAGTTGGCGCTGACATCCTCACGGGAAAGTTCTCCCATGCCGTAGAGACGTTTGGTTACCTGCATGAATACGACCAGTACGGCCAGCTCTGTCTCATTCTTTTCCAGCTGAATTGCCTCTTTCAGATCGTTGTAACCTGTTTTTAGCACGGATTTCAGCTTTTCATCGCTCATGTCTTTGTTCTCCAGTTTGTATTTCAGGTAATCCGTAGCCTTACGGCCCAGAACAAAACCTTTCTGATCGAAATACCTGATCCGTTTGTCGTAGATCGACATGAGCGTATCAATACAGGCATCCTTGATTGTCTGATCGGAGGCCTTTTCTATGAGATCGGAATACATTTTTGTTCCGTGTATGTAAATGTTAATCGATGATTTCGGATATTTCCGGAACATCATACGCCATGGGATCAGTGCCGATTTATAATCGTCTTGTTTGTAAAACTGGTCGTACATGGTGTAGTTGCTCATGAATTCGGTATTTTTAGCTTTTACCAGTTCCTCGCTTGTACGGGTGTCCACCCCGGTTTCCGCAACGCCTTCTGCCACTGCCTTTACAGGGATTTCCCCATCGAAGCTAAAGTCTATGACATTGCTAGGGTTGCCTTCGATGTCCAGCTTCCTGGAATCGTCTATAAATGTGAATTTCAGGTATTTGCTTTTGTTGTCTGCGGTGATCTTATATTTCCCGTCAAAGCTGGTCATGAAAATCTCCGACGAGCGGTGGGCTTCAACGGTCACGCCGGCTGCCACTTTTCCATCCCGGTATACCGTTCCCGTGATGACCCGTTGGGCATATGCTGAAACGCTCATAAGCAATGCCAGGGCAAGGACTAACAATTTTGTTGAGTGATTAGACTTCATTTTTATTTGTTTTTTATTTAGTTGTTATGCTTTTCGAAATATCCCAAATCAGCATTTTCTATGCTGAAAGGCTTGTTTCAGTTGCTGAGATTCATATCATTTGCTGCTTCGGGGCCATTCGCCGTCAAAAATAGTTTAATTTTGCAAAAAATAATAAGAAAAACGGATTCAATCACAGCATCGTTGTTCTGCACCCGCCGGACCGTTCGTTTTCCGGGTTTTTCCCATTTGAATTTAACCAAAATATATGCCATAATAATTAGCAGTTGTATTCCAGGATCCTGTTCAGTCCGAACAGGGCCAGGTTGTTGCGGACAAATACCAATAGGTTCAGGTGTTTTTCAAGAAAAGAAGCATCACCTCCGGTAAGGACAACGGTCAGGGGAGCGTAGCGGTCCGAAAAACACCGGATGGTTTGTTCCGCTTCAAACAGCAGACCCTGCTGAACCCCTGCGCGTATAGCCGATTCGGTGTCCTCTCCCAAAGGCAGGAAGTCGTTTCGGGGAGCGACCAGTGGCAGTCTGCCCGTGTATGCATGCAGCGCCCGGAAGCGGGTATATAGTCCGGGAGATATATTTCCACCCAGGTATTCTTCCGTGCGGGTTATCAGATCGTAGGTAACGGCCGTGCCGGCATCGATGACGAGCAGGTTTTTCCCTGGAAACAGTACCGTGGCCCCGACGGCTGCAGCCAGACGGTCCGGGCCCAGGGTCTCCGGAGTTTTATACCTGTTTTTCAGGGGAACTGCTACCTGTGGTCCGAATTCGATGAATGCGTGAAAATGCTTATGCAGGAAATCCCGGACTTCCTGAGGGTATTCGCGTACGGCCGATATAATAGCCCGGGACAGCCGGGGATGCTCCTCCGTGAGTAATTTCAACTGGGAAACATGCAGCTCTTCAAGCGGTACCTGGAACAACAGGTCCCTTTCGTTGAAAAGGGCCAGTTTGACCCGGCTGTTGCCGATGTCCACGACCAGGTTCATGCTTCAATTAGCTGACTGATGTCCAAGGCCCGGACCGAATGGGTAAGCGCTCCCACGGAAATGTAATCCACCCCGGTTGCCGCTACCTCCGGCAGTCGTTCCAGGCTCATATTACCAGAAGCTTCTACCCTGGCCCGCCCGCCGATCAGTTGTACGGCCCGGGCCATGGCAGACAGATTCATATTGTCAAGCATGATTATGTCTGCTCCGGCATCCAGTGCTTCCTTAACCTGTTCCAAACCGGCAGTTTCCACCTCAATGCGCATTCCGGAAGGTACTTTGGCCCGGATTTGTCTTACTGCTGCGGTAATTCCCCCGGCCACTTCGATATGATTGTCTTTGATCATGACCATATCAAACAAGCCGGTCCGGTGATTGGTGGCTCCGCCGGTCCGGACGGCATACTTGTCGAGCAGGCGAAAGCCGGGCAGGGTCTTACGGGTATCCAGAATCACTGTTGGATAGTTTGCAATGGCCTGTGTATAATTAGCCGACATGGAGGCAATGCCTGACAGACGCTGCAGAAAATTCAGCGCTGTACGTTCGCCGGTAAGCAAAGCCCGGTAACTGGCCCGGAAGCGGACCAGACAATCTCCTTCCCTGACGGTTCCTCCTTCCCTGACCAGCGGGGTCCATTCCAGTTCCGGATCCAGCTGACGAAAAACCAGCTCCGCTACGGGAAGTCCTGCGACGACTCCCCCGGCCTTGGCCACCATGCTGGCGTTTTTCCGGCTCTCTGCCGGAATCAGGTTATCTGTGGTTATATCGCCTGTACCCACATCCTCTGTAAGGGCCAGCCGAATTAATCGTTTTGCTGCGGCTGTTTCTTTTTTGTTCATTTTTTGATCGGTATGAATTCCGGTTTTGTGTTTTTTTGTTGAATTATATGTCCCCGGAGATCCGGATTCTCCTGCTTGAATTCTTCGCGGATATGACCGCCACGGCTTTCCTTCCGCAGAAGGGCCGAGGTTATGATCAGTTCGCAGATCAGGGTTACCTGTCTGCACTTTAACAGATTATAGTCATTTGTCCGGAATTCCGTTCCCTGTCGGATTTCTTTCAGTTTAGTCAGGGCTTCCTTCAGATCCTGCCTGTTGCGTACTATGCCTACCTTTTCAGACATCAGGTCAGCAATCTCGTTTTTTATCTGCAGGAAGAACTTTTCATTTTTTTTCAGGTTGGTCATGGGAACCGGCTCTTCCGGGCTCAGGCTGACTGATGTTCGGAAGGCGGCCTGTTCGCTGGCACGTTTCCCGAAAACCAGGCATTCCAGCAGGGAGTTGCTGGCCAGCCGGTTGGCTCCCATAACTCCGGTGGAGGCCACTTCTCCGCAGGCAAACAATCCGGGAACATTGGTTTCTCCGTGCAGATCAGTACGGATTCCTCCGACCATGTAATGAGCTGCAGGGGCAATGGGCAGCAGGTCTTTGGTCAGGTCATAGCCGAATTCTTCCAGTTTGCGGTAAATGTTTGAAAACCGGGCCTTTATTTTTTCCGGATCCAGATGCCGAAGGGAAAGATGCACGAAGGGACGCTGATCCTTTCGGATCTGTTGGTATATGGAAAAAGCCACCACATCCCGGGGAGCCAGTTCTGCCAGCGGGTGGATGTCTTTCATAAACCGTTCCCCGCGGATGTTTAACAGCCAGGCACCTTCCCCCCTTACAGCTTCGCTAATCAGAAAGGCATCCTGATTTTCCACACACAGGGCAGAAGGATGGAACTGGATAAATTCCATATCCTCCATAATGGCTCCTGCTTCGTATGCGATGGCAATACCGTCGCCCGTAGCGGTATGCGGATTGGTGGTCCGGCTGAAAATCCGAGAAAGTCCTCCGGTGGCCAGTATGCAGGCAGGTGCTTCGAAGATAATGTTGTGACCGGTAACAAAATCGAGTGCCTGAACTCCGGCACATGCTCCATTGTGGATGATGAGGCGCGTTATGGCAGTATATTCAAATACCTGAATAGATTTCTGTTCCCGTACTTTATTGAGCATAAAACAGGTCAGTTCCTTCCCCGTGGCATCTCCCCCCGCATGCAGGATGCGCCGTTTGCTGTGTCCGCCTTCCAGGCCCAGAACAAGCTTGCCGCCTGTTTTGTCAAACGGCATACCCAGGTCCATTAATTCCCGGATCCGGTCGCGGCCTTCATATACCAGAATTTCCACAGCATCCTTCTCACATAGTCCCCTGCCGGCAACCAGGGTGTCATGAATATGCAGTTCCGGACTGTCATCCTCGCTCACGACTCCGGCAATGCCTCCCTGGGCATAATAAGAGTTGCTGGTGTCCAGTTCCGATTTAGTGATCAGTGCCACCGAACCGTGCCGGGATGCATAATAGGCAGCCGTCAGCCCGGCTAAACCGCTCCCGGCAATGATCATGTCAAATTTCTTCCTTTGCATGCAATGGTAGTCAGTCGTTTTTTTTTAGGGAGTAAAGGTATAAAAACTGCCGGACAGCGATACTCTTCCCCGCCGGATGTTAGGATTAATTTAAAGTGAAAATAATTTTTCCGGAGAAATGCTTCCGGAGAGACATAAGCCCGGCGGGCCCTTGAATAAACTGACTGAACCGGTTTACTTCGTATACAACAGAATGCCTTCCATGCTGTTTCCCTTATTGCAGCTCTTTGATTTTTATGTTTTTGAAGAATACGTTGTCTCCATGGTCCTGCAGGGCAATGTAACCTTCTTCGGCTACATCGGCAAAGTCTTTGTTCAGGGCCGGGAACTTACTCTCAGCAACGAGTTTTTTCCAGTCATCAGTCCACAGATGATATTCCAGTACGGTTTCCCCGTTTTGTTTGTGAACAACCGTCCCCTTGTAACAGATTATTTCCACGCTGTTCCATTCGCCGGCAGGCCGGGCGTTTTGCGGATTGGCAGGAATGAGGTCATACAGGGAGCCGGCTTTGCGGTTACCGTCTTTGCCCAGATTGGCGTCAATATGACGTTCATTGTCGAGGATTTGCATCTCCGGTGCCGTTTTGTAGATCGGCCAGTCGGTTATTTCCCGTCCCAGGTAAAAAATCCCTGAATTCCCTCCTTCCGAGACTTTCCAGTCTAGCTTCAGATGAAAATTCTTAAATTGCCGCTCATACAGGATGTCTCCGCCGTCATCTGCTCCGGCTTCTCCTTTCCCGGATCCCTGACACATCAATATGCCGTCGGTAACTTTCCAGGCAGCAGGAACAGTATCTTTGTTCACTCCACGCCAGCCATCGGTATTGATGCCGTTAAAAAGCAGAATCCATCCTTCGTCCTGCTCTGACGTGCTGAGCGTATTGTCAGTTACTTGTTCTTCCCGTACCGCAGCCTGATCGGCGGAGGCTGACGGCTTGTTTTTTCTTCCGCCGGAACAGGCTGCGGAAAATACGAATACTCCGGTCAGAAGCAATAAGGTATTTGTTTTCATTTTGTTTTTGTTAAATTTTGTTATTGGTTCGGGTTAACTATTTTGTATCGTTATGACGAAAATACTAAAATTAAGTGGTAAAACCTGCCTGAAAAGAAATTAGTTTTTATAAATTTAGATCATAATTCCGGACCGGACGGGATTGGCGAAGCGAATCTTTTTTTGATAAAAAGGAAGTGATTCGTATGCGAAATATGTAATCAGTATCGTAATAAAATATAAACAGATGAAAAAGAAGAGGATCGGAATACTGACGGCAGGGGGTGATTGTCCCGGACTAAATGCTGCTATACGGGGAGTGGGGAAGACTGCTATTGTTAACTACGGTATGGAGGTTGTCGGGTTTACAGCAGGTTTTTCCGGTTTGATAGAGAAGGAATATGTCCAGCTGAAAGAAACACATCTGTCGGGTATCCTTACGCTGGGCGGGACAATTTTAGGTACTTCCCGGGAAAAACCTTACAAGTTTGTGAAAGACGGCGATAACGAAAAACCCGAGTTGATCCGGAAAAACTATGCGGAACTCGGGCTGGATGCTCTGGTGTGTATCGGTGGGAACGGAACCATGAAAACAGCCGACCGGTTAAGGGAGGAGGGACTTAATGTAATCGGAATACCCAAGACGATTGACAATGATGTGTGGGGAACCGATGTGACTTTCGGTTTTGATTCGGCCCTGCATATTGCCACTGAGGCTATTGATCGGCTGCATACCACGGCCAATTCACATCAGCGGGTAATGATTATCGAAGTGATGGGGCACCATACCGGCTGGATTGCTCTGTATGCGGGTATGGCCGGAGGCGGGGATGTGATTCTGTTGCCTGAACTGGATTATAACATCCGTTCGGTCTGCAAACGTATAGAGCAGCGGTTTGAAAGCAAAAAAGCCTATTCAATTGTGGTTGTTGCCGAGGGCATCAAGCATCCAAACGGAGGTTCTCCTGGCCGTTATATTGCCGGGGCTATCAATACGTATACGGGGATAGAAACCCGTGAAACAGTGCTGGGGTATGTTCAGCGCGGAGGAAGTCCTACGGCCACGGACCGCATTCTGGCTACCCGTTACGGGGCATTTGCCGCGCAGTGTATTGCCGGGGAAGACTTTGGAACGATGGTGGCAATGAAAAACAATGAGCTGGTTACCATTCCCCTGGGAGAAATCAGCGACAAGCTTCGCTATGTGGAGCGCGATCATCCGCTGATTCTGAAAGCACGTCAGATGGGGGTTTCTTTCGGGGATGAATAAGCATATTCAGGATGAGGGCAGGCTTACCTTCGCTTGACCGGTGCATTAAACCGGAAGCCGATTCCGTGGAGGTTGATGATCCTAATGTCCGGATCTTTTATTAGGTATTTGCGGAGCCGGGAGATAAACACGTCCAGGCTCCTTCCGAGGTAATAATCGTCTGTACCCCAAACATTTTTCAGTATTTCCGAGCGGCTAAGCACGCGGTTCGGTTGTTTGCAGAAATAGTTCAGCAGCTGCGCTTCCTTGAAGGTCAGGGTCTTGTCCCCGTTACGGTGAATCAGGCTCAGGTCGTCAAAACAAAAGGTATAATGCCCGATGCTGTAATTCCCGGTTTGGGAGGAGTGGTTAGTCTCGGGGCTGCTGCGTTTTAAAAACACCCGGATTCGCAGAAGCAGTTCGTCCATGCTGAACGGCTTGGTGATGTAATCATCCCCTCCCAGGGAAAAGCCTTTTAGTTTGTCCTCCTGAAGTGAACGGGCAGTCAGGAATAGGATCGGAACCTGGTCGTCTGACTTCCTGATTTCTCTGGCCAGGGCAAATCCGTCCAGTTTGGGGAGCATGATGTCGAGCAGGCAGAGGTCGTAGGTATTCCCGGTAAAAAGATGGTAGGCCTCTTCTCCGTCCATGGACGGAGTAACTTCATAACCCGCTTCTCTCAGTTGGTCTGTGATGATGAAATTCAGACTTTGGTCATCTTCCGCCAGAAGTATTTTTTTGTCTGTAAGATCCATGATTAGCTATAAGGTATGATGAGTGTAAAAATACTGCCTTGGGGCGCGTTTTCGCTCAGTTTGATTTTCCATCCGTGCCGTTGTATTATTTTCTTGACATAATCCAAACCAAGCCCGAACCCATTAACATTGTGCACATCGCCTGTTGGAATCCGGAAAAAACGTTTAAATATTTTTTTCCGGTATGGTTTGGGAATTCCGATACCCTGGTCTGCGAAGCTGATTCGGACCGTTTTTTTCAGAAGACTCATTTCGATGACTACCCGTGGAATATCTTCGCTATATTTAAATGCATTGTCCAGGATGTTGAATACAACATTGCAAACGTGGAACCTGTCGGCCGGCACGCAAACCGGTATTGCCGGAGGATGGAAGATAATGCTGCCTGCCGGTTCGTCCTGACTGTCCCTGAATTCCCGAATGCACTTTTGCAGGAAAGAGGACAGCTCGGTTTCCTGTTTTTCCATCTGAAGTTTTTTACGTTCTGCACTGGCCATCTGAAGTACTTTTTCCACTTGCACGGAGAGCCGCTGGGTCTGGTTGTTTATTATGCCAGCATATTTTTCCAGCCGGTCGGGGCGGGAGGCAATGGACCGTTCGGATAAGACACGGGCGGAAAGGGCAATGGAAGCGATCGGGGTTTTGAATTCGTGGGTCAGGTTGTTGATGAAGTTTTTCTGTACTTCGCTTAAACGCCGCTGTTTTACCAGGATATACAGAGTGTAGCTGAAAAATACGATAACGACGAAAAGAATGGCATTTACCAGGTACCAGGCCTGAATACCGCTGTTGGAAAAGCGGGTACGATTCGGGAAAAGGACGCCGAAATAGTAGGTGTACTTTTCGCAGACGGGCAGGGTATTGCCAGACAGGGGGGCCATGGCTTTCCGGTAATGATCATCAAAAAACTCTTCATCAGAATCACAGCCTGCTTTTTTTTTCGTTTGGAGACGGGGTTCCTTCAGGGGGTTGCTGCCGCTCTTCACAGACCGGCTGTTGAGCATCTTCTTTTGATTACAATCATAGATCGCATATTCGAAATCCGGATCCATGTTGTGTTTTTTAAATTCCCGGATGAGGAAGTATTCCAGCAATTCCGGATTAATTTCCTCATTTACATTGACTATATAGTAATTGCTGGTGAGTTGCTCCACCTCGGCAGGAGGCGGACTGACTGCCTGTATGTCCCTGCTTTTGCTGTTATACGCTTTCAACTGACCGGCTACGGCATTCAGAGCCCGTACGGCGGCATCACGAAAACGGGCTTCATTGAGGTCGGCTGTGTTTTTCAGAAAGAAAAACTGCACAAACAGAATGGCCAGAACAGATACGGTGGCCAGAATGATAACTATGCGTATCCTTTTTCTTCCCATAATGCATTACCGGTTTTTTGTCCCGAATTCCTCTGCGAAACTACGGAAAAAAACTGCTTTTACAGATTGTTAACAAATTATTAACAATGTTTCCGTACTGGCGGTGTTTTTTCCCGGCCTTGTTTTTTATTTTTGATGACGGAAAAATGTTGGCAGAATTTGATATGAAAGAAAAAGCAGGCTTTATCCGTTTATGCAGGAGTGTTCTCCTGCTTGTGACTGTGTTTTTAGCTGTTCCGGTAATTGCCCAGCCTCCTCAGGCCCGGATTCATTTTATTGAAGCGGAGTATGATTTCGGAACATTTAAGGAAGAAACAGGGCCTCGAACGCATATGTTTGCTTTTGAGAACAGGGGAAAGGCCCCGCTGATCCTGCAGGCGGTCTATGCTTCCTGCGGGTGCACCACCCCTCAGTGGACGCAGAAACCTGTTGCTCCGGGGGGGCAGGGTGTTATCCGGGTCAGCTATAACCCGGAAGGCCGGCCGGGACCGTTTCGGAAGGCCATCACGGTGTCGACAAACGGCGATCCGGCCCGGACGGTGCTAACCATTAAAGGTGTGGTGGAACCCCGCCCCAAAACTCTGGCCGAGCAGTTTCCCAGGAAAGTCGGTCCGATTCGTGTCCGTTCCAATCACCTGAATTTCTCAACGCTCCGGCAGAATGAGGTGGTTACCGATACGCTTGCATTTGTGAGCGACACAGATAAACCGGTCAGCCTTTCTTTCCGTAATACTCCGGAACATCTGAAAGTCAGGGTAGAGCCTTCCCGTCCGGAACCCGGGGAGAAAGGGAATATTATTGTGACCTATGATGCCCGGAAAGTCAACAGCTACGGATTTGTTATCCACCGGCTTTATCTGGAAGTAGACGGCAGGTCAGATTACCGGAACTCTATCGGGGTGACGGCCACCATTGAAGAAGATTTCTCGGGGTTGAGTCCGGAGGAATTGGCCACTGCTCCGGTGGCTTCTTTTAATACGCTGAATCACGATTTTGGAGCTATGCGGGAGGGAGACCGGGAGGAGTTTTCCTTTGTGCTGCATAATGAGGGAAAACGTGATTTGATTATCCGGGAAGTAAAAGCATCCTGCGGTTGTACGGTGGTTACCCCTGCCCGGAAACTCGTTCCTGCAGGTGAAAGTGCTGCGCTGAAGGTGGTTTTTGATACCAGTGGAAAGTTTGGCCGGCAGAATAAAGCCATTACAGTTATTACCAATGATCCGCATAAGCCTACAAGTATCCTCCGGGTGGCCGCTACGGTCAGAACCCGTTAAGTCTTGTCTTTCATAGGGCAGCTTTTCCCGGAAGGCTAATCTGCTAAAGTATAATTTTCGCAGATCAGTTCTTTTTTTATCCCTGCCGAAATTTTACCTTCGTAAAAATTTATATGATGATTGGCGAGCAAGAGCACGAACATATTGAGAATGAAGGGCACTATCCGGGCTTGAGTGTGAACAGGGGGATAAGCCATCCCGGTTCCTTTGATGAGAATGCCGTTAAGCGCTTTTTGAAAAACCGGAAACCGGCGATTAGGAAAGCCGGCGATTATGTCAGTGGGATACGGGAGGGAAACCGCACGGTTTTGAGTCGGGCGGTGACCCTGGTGGAAAGTTCTAAACGGGAGCACCAGGCAATAGCCCAGGAAATTATACTGCAGTGTCTGCCTCACAGCGGCAGGTCGGTGCGTATCGGGATTACCGGTGTTCCGGGGGTCGGTAAGAGTACGTTTATCGAGTCTATGGGGAAATACATTACCGGGCAGGGGCATAAGCTGGCTGTTCTGGCCATAGATCCGAGCAGCGAACGCTCCCGGGGGAGCATTCTGGGAGATAAAACACGTATGGAGGAACTTTCCTCCGACCCGAATGCTTATATCCGCCCTTCGCCTTCGGCCGGTTCGCTGGGGGGAGTTGCCCGGAAAACCAGGGAGACCATTATCCTTTGCGAAGCAGCGGGCTTTGACATGATTTTTATCGAGACGGTAGGGGTAGGGCAAAGTGAAACCGTGGTGCATTCTATGGTCGATTTTTTTCTGCTTCTCATGCTTTCCGGTGCCGGCGATGAGCTTCAGGGAATCAAACGGGGGATCATGGAGATGGCTGATGCCATTGCCATCAACAAGGCTGACGGAGACAATGTGAAACGGGCGGAGATGGCCCGCGTTCAGTATCTGAATGCCCTGCACCTGTTTCCTCCCTCCGAATCGGGCTGGAAACCCCGGGTGCTTACCTGTTCGGCTATCCGGAAAAATGGAATTGATCAGATCTGGGAAACCATCGGGAGATATCTCAGTCTGGTTAACGGGAACGGCTTTTTCAGACACAAGCGGAATGAACAATCCAAGTTCTGGATGTATGAAACCATCAATGAACAGTTAAAATCAGGATTTTATCAGAATCAGTATATGAAGGGACTTATTCCTGAACTTGAACGAAAAGTGCTGGATGGTAAAATGAGTTCATTTGTTGCTGCCAGGCAGTTGCTGGATGCCTATTTACAGGATCAGAAAAACCGACTTAAATAAAGGATTGTCTTATTAAAATCAGAATCTATGAGAAATTTTGCGTTGCTGTTTGTTGTTATAGGATTGCTGGTCTCCTGCCAAAGCGGGTCAACCGGCTACCGGATTTCGGGAACCATAGCCGGTCTGGACTCGGGACAGGTATTCCTGGTTAAGGTGAAAGAGAATAAGCCGGTGACGCTCGATACCGCAGCAATTACGGAAGGGCGTTTCCGGTTTGAGGGAAACGCAGGGTTTCCGGAAATGCATTATCTCCGACTGGGAAAACGGGATTATTTTGCCCAGTTTTTTCTGGAGAATGCTTCCTATAAGGTGATTGCCTACAAAGACAGTCTGCAGGCTACCCGGGTAAGCGGTTCTCCGGAAACAGAAATCTTCAATGCCTATCTGGATGAGCTGAATATTATCGGAAGAAAGATGAACCAATACCGGAAGGAATATGCTCAGGCTTCAGCAGCCCGAAATCAGCAGGAGATTGAGCGGGTACGGATTGACATGGAGGCCACGGCAGACAATATGACCGTATTTACCAAGAATTTTGTCCGGGAGAATAAAAGCTCTGTGGTCGCTCCTTTTATTACCCTTTCGCAGCTGGCTCCCCAGCTGGAATATGACGAGCTGAAAGGGCTGGTTGAATCTTTTGACGGGAATCTGGCTCAGTCGGTTTATGTCATCAGGCTGAACGAATTGCTGAAGGAACAGGCCAAAACGGCCATTGGCGTTATGGCACCGGACTTTACGATGAATGATCCGCAGGGAAACCCGCTAACCCTGTCCTCTCTGAGGGGAAAATACGTGCTGATCGACTTCTGGGCTGCCTGGTGCAAACCCTGCCGGCAGGAAAATCCGAATATGGTGGCCGCATATAATACCTTTAAGGATAAGGGGTTTGATATCCTGGGGGTATCGCTCGACCGCGACCGGGATGCCTGGCTGAAAGCCATAGCCGACGATAAATTAAGCTGGCATCAGGTATCCGACCTGAAGTACTGGCAGAATGCAGCTGCCCGTCTTTACGGGGTCAACTCCATTCCGCATTCCTTATTGCTGGATCCTGAAGGGAAGATCATCGCCAGAAACCTGAGGGGGAAAGCCCTTCACGATAAGTTGAATGAACTTATGCCATGAATAAAAGGCCGGTGATTCACCGGCCTTTTTAATTGGTCCGTGCAGGGTATTCGTGTATTGACTGATCCGGTTTCCCGCCCTTGGAAAAAACTTTTTGGGTTTCCTAACTGTTTAAAATGGAAAGCACACAGTTATGAATTATGATGTTATCGTTATCGGAAGTGGTCCGGGCGGATATGTCGCTGCTGTAAGGGCCGGCCAGCTTGGCCTGAAGGTGGGAATTGTTGAGAGGGAAAACCTGGGGGGAGTTTGCCTTAACTGGGGCTGTATCCCGACCAAATCATTGCTGAAGAGTGCCAGGGTATATGCTTATGTCAGGCATGCTGCGGAATACGGTGTCTCTGTTCAAGGGGAGGTTAAGCCTGATTTCAGGGCTATGGTGAAACGAAGTCGAGATGTGGCACAGGGGATGAGCAGGGGCGTCCGGTTTCTGCTGAAGAAGAACAAAGTGGAAGTGCTCACGGGCAATGGCAAGCTGGCCGGAAAGCATACCGTGGAGGTGACCGGTACTTCGGGCAGTAAAAAGAGCTATACTGCCGGTCATGTTATCCTGGCGACGGGGGCCCGGTCCAGGGAGCTGCCTAATCTGAAGCAGGACGGGAAAAAGGTTATCGGATACCGCGAAGCCCTTGGGCTGTCCAAACAGCCCGAATCGATGGTGGTGGTTGGTTCGGGTGCTATAGGAAGCGAATTTGCACATTTTTATCAGTCTATAGGGACCCGCGTAACCCTGGTAGAGTTCATGCCTGTCCTGGTGCCCAATGAAGACGAAGATGTTTCAAAGACGCTGGAAAAAATCTTCAGGGGAAACGGTATGGAGGTGTATACCAACGCCTCGGTAGAATCGGTCGATACCTCCGGCAAAGGGTGTCGGGTTGCTGTTAAGACAGCTGATGGCGGGCATGTTGAGCAGGCGGAAGTTGTCCTGTCGGCCGTGGGTATTAGTCCCAATATAGAACAACTCGGACTGGAACAAGCCGGTGTTGTGCTGGAAAATGGGAAGATCAAGGTCGATGCATATTATCATACAACAGCCGAAGGGGTTTATGCCATCGGGGATATTGTTCCCGGACCCGCTCTTGCCCATGTGGCATCGGCCGAGGCTGTTGTTTGCGTGGAAAAGATAGCCGGACGCAATCCGAGACCGGTGGATTATGAGCTGATTCCAGGCTGTACTTATACGGATCCGGAGATTGCCTCTGTGGGGCTTACCGAACAGAAAGCGCGCGAGGCGGGGTATGAGCTGAAGATTGGCAGGTTCCCTTATACAGCCAGCGGAAAGGCGAATGCCGGGGGCCATCCGGAAGGTTTTGTAAAATTGATCTTTGATGCCCGCTACGGTGAACTGCTGGGGGCTCATCTGATCGGGGCCAATGTTACGGAAATGATTGCCGAACTTGTGGTGGCCAAAAAACTGGAGATCACCGGGCAAGAACTGGTCAAGTCGGTTCATCCGCATCCGACCATGAGTGAGGCGGTTATGGAGGCGGCGGCGGCAGCTTACGGGGAGGTGATTCATTTGTAAACCGTATGCTGTTGAGAGGAGGGTTGAAAATTGGAACAAATAGGTATAATAGTTATAAGGGGCTGATTATTAGTCGTATTGTTTTGATGTTTCCAATAAAAAGCTATTTTTGCAGCCTGCGGGAAAACGCAGGATCCATCCTGATCCAATCTGTAACTATTTTTGCGGATTTAATTTTACTTGTGAAATTTATTTGTGAAACGAATGCAGTTTCAGCCCCTGACCTGAAGTTATCTGCTTCCTACAATCATTATTTTGATCAGAATGCCGACTGGAGCGGCAGGGAGGAGGGGCTGCACAGAAACAATTATGAAGTGGCTTTCGGTATGGAATACCGGCTGACCGAAAAAACTGCCGTCAGCCTCGGAGTAATGCATTCGGAAACCGGTGCCGGGCAGGGGTACCAGACCGATATGGCATATACTTTAAGTTCCAATACGGTAGGATTCGGTATGCAGTTTCGGGTCAGTGAACGTTTTGATATGGACCTGGGCGGATTATTTTCCATGTATGAAAACGGATACAAGGAGGTTTCCTACGGGGAAACGGGAAGCTATAAGGAACTCTATCGCAAAACAAACCTGGACTTTGCCATGGGACTTACCTATCATCTGTTCCGGTAGTTTTTGCTGTTTTTATTTTTCGATCGTCAAAAACCGAAGAAGCTACGCAACCTTCGGGGAGCCGGTTGCGTCTGTAAGAATAAGGGCAATTGGCCGGCAGTCAGGGAAACAAACTGTGTCGGGGATCGGGCCCCGGAATGCGTAACCACTGGTCTAATCCGTTGATGAACCTTGGAAGATCTGAGTCAGCTAATAAAGGATTGTGCTGCCGGCAGGACCCGGGCGCAGGCCCGTTTGTACCAGCTGTTTGCTCCCAGGATGTACGGGGTATGTCTGCGTTATTCCCGGAACGTTGCGGAGGCGGAAGACAACCTTCAGGACGGATTTATCAAGGTCTTTGACAAGATCAGAACCTTCCGGAGGGAGGGATCTTTTGAAGGTTGGGTACGTAGGATCATGGTCAATGTTTCCCTGGAAAAATTCAGGAAACAAAATCTGCTCCATCCGGTTGATGATCTGACAGCATTTGAAATGCCGGAACCAAGCGTGGATGTTCTTTCCGGAATTGCGGCAGACGATTTGATGAAACTGATCAGGGAGCTTTCTCCGCGCTACCGGATGGTATTTAACCTGTATGTATTCGAAGGAATGAGCCACAGGGAGATTGCACGGGAACTGAAGATTTCGGAAGGAACATCCAAGTCAAATTTGTCCAGGGCAAGAATGATCCTGAAGAAACAGATTCTGTTGTATTATAAACACAATGAGCCTAATTTTTCTGCATGATTATAAATGACAATCAGCTGGATGAGTTGTTCCGTTCGAAATTGGCTGAATTCGAACAGTTTCCTCCTGTTTCGGTATGGAAGGGGATCCGGGAACGACGGCAGGCAGGAAAAAGAAGGAAAATGCTTCAGACAGTCTGTTCTGGAACTGCAGCTGCTGTTCTTTTGGTTGTCTTCCTGCTGGGCTGGCAGCTGCGGAATGAACATGACGACTTAAGTAGGGATGCCGCATCGACAGAACTGGGGGCAGTTCGTGACACATTCGGGACGGCATCTTCTTTTTGTCGTTCTGCTGATCTGGAAGGCAGGTCTGTTGAAAACCAGGAGGCATGCAGGCAGGAGCCTGTGAAGAAAGAAGATGGCCCTGCATATCAGCCGGCAGAAGCCGGCCTTGTTGCTGCGGTTAACCTCAGGGAGGCCGGAGCAAAACTTGTCCTGCATCCGCTGGTCCGGCTTGATCCTTTGCTCAACACGGATTTACAGGAGTCCGAACTGCAGTTCGGAGAAATTTCCGGAAACAAACTGAGCAGAGCCGAACGCTTACTGGTGGAATGGAACATGCAGCATGCCGGGAGGCCGAAAACAGACCTGGAAAGCAGGCACTGGGAACTCGCGGCCGTGTTTTCTCCGGTCTGTACGGTAAACCGCACGGCTTATGAGGAAACTTATGCCAGTGAAATGTCACGTCCGGGAAATAAGCAGCATTTGGAAGCCGGAGGCGGATTGCAGGTGGAATATCATGCCGGAAAGCGCTGGAGCATCCATAGCGGATTGTTGTACAGCCGTCTGGGACAGAGTTACGGCTCGGCGGGGAATAACCGGACACTGGCCAGCGATCATCCGGCGGTAAGTTATTTCAACAATAATGTTTACCTGGAATCTCCGGGGAGGCTGTCAATGAATGCATCGGCCGGGGTCATTT